>JBEAPC010000245.1:0-10359 GCA_041164585.1 Bacteroidota bacterium | reverse complement strand
CTAACTATAACTTTTATCATAATTTAAGGAAAGAATAAGTTGTATAAATTGGGAAACATCTTTGCTATGATTATATTGAAGTCAAAATTATAATTGCCATGAAAAAAATGTTACTCACACTTACTGCCTTTGTATGTATGTTAGGCATGAGTGTTGCCCAAACAAAAAAAGACGCAAAAGCTGCGCCTGCCAAAGTAGAAAAAGCAGCACCCGCTGCAAAGGCTGTTACGGCCGCTCCAGCTGCAAAAGCAGGTACACCAACCAAAAAAGACGGTACACCAGACATGCGTTATAAAGAAAATAAAGAAGCCACAAAACCAGCTGGCCCAACCAAAAAAGATGGTTCACCAGATATGCGTTACAAAGAAAATAAAGGCGCCGCTCCAAAATCAAAAGGATAATTTACCTCAAATGATAACGGCCTCTATTGGGGGCCGTTTTTTTATGCTCCTGTACTAATATTTTTTGCCGCAATCCATCCAGAAGTCCAGGCATTTTGAAAATTAAAACCTCCGGTAACACCATCTATATCCATGACCTCCCCTGCAAAAAAGAGGTTGGAAATTTTTCTACTCATCATGGTATTGGGATCAATTTCTGAAAGCTTTATTCCACCACAAGTAACAAACTCTTCTTTAAAAGTAGTTTTTCCATTTACCTGAAATACCTGACCTGTTAATACTTGAATCAATTTATTTTGTTCTTTAGACGCAAGGTCTGCCCATCTATTTTCTGGATTCACTCCAGCAGTTTCCAGCAAATAGGACCATAATCTTGTTGGTAATCCAAAGGGGTTTCTATTAGCTAATTTTTGTGCAGAAAGTTCTGTTCTCAAACCATGCCATGCTTCTCTCAAACTATTTTCATGATAATCAGGCACCCAATTCACGGTAATCTGATAATGGTATGAAGCCTCTGCCAATTGTCTAGCTCCCCATGCAGAAAGCTTTAGCACCACGGGTCCACTTAGTCCCCAATGGGTAATTAATAATGGGCCTTCCTCTGCCAATTTAGATCCGTTAATTTTTACTTGAGCCCTTTCTACTGCAACACCCATGAGTGCCGTAATGGGATGCTTTGGTAAATTAAATGTAAACAAAGAAGGAACAGGAGATTCAATTTGATGCCCTAAAGAACTTAGCCATTCAAACATGGCAGCTTTGGGATACCCGCCTGTAGCAATACAAAGAAATTCACATTGATAGCTTTTCCCATTTGCTGTTAGGAGTTGAAATCCGTCTTGTATTTTAATGGAACTTACTTCTGTTTGTAACACAACTTTTACATGGTACTTATCTGCTTCTTGCAACAAACAATTAATGATGGTTTGGGAATCATTGGTAATGGGAAACATTCTGCCATCCTGTTCGGTTTTTAATGATACTCCCCGCTGCTCAAACCATTCAATAGTATCCTTGGTATTAAACCAATGAAAAGATTTTTTTAGAAACTGTTGTCCCCTTGGATATTTTTTTACAAGGTCTCCAATTTCAAAACAGGCATGCGTTGTATTACACCTTCCTCCCCCACTAATCTTAACCTTAGACAATAATTTGTTGCTTTTTTCAAGCAGCAACACTTCTAGATTTGGATGCAATCTTGCAGCATTCACAGCGCAGAAAAAACCAGCTGCCCCTCCACCTATAACAATCAATTTTTTAGACATGGTATTATTTCATAAGCATGATGGCAGCAAAGGTTTCAACCCCATTCCAAAGATTTCTTAATCTGATATTTTCATTTTCAGCATGCTGGTTATTGTCATGATTGGCAACAGGTACAGTAATAGTTTTTGCTTTTAATTCTCTTTCAAAAACAAAAAGCGGAAGACTACCACCAACCGATGGCATTAACACCACTTGATCTGTTGTGGTTGATTGAACCGCCTTAATAATTTGTTGTGCAATAGGCAAATCCATAGATGTTCTTTGTGCATTGTATCCGTCACTGAGTTGAATCTTGGCAATCTTGCTGTATTGCTTTCTCTGGGCTTCTGTTGGGTCTTGATCCGTTACAAAATAGCCTTGTGATTTTACGTGTTCAACCAGTTTCAATTGTTGCTTTCTAGCGTCATTACCTAAGACCAATCTGAGGTCTAAAGAAGCGGTGGCAGTAGTTGGAATTACATTGCTAGATAGCTTACCCACATTGGCACTTTGTATTCCATTGATGTTTAGAGATGGTTGTAACAAGGCTTCTGATAAAGACCAATTACTATTTTCTTGTTGCAAGAATCCTAACTCATTTTTCATCTGTGCATCAGGGGCTGGAATGGCTGCTAGGGCTTGTTTTTCTTTAGCCGAAAGCGGCGTTACATCGTCATAAAATCCTTTAATCAATACCCTTCCATTTTCGTCTTTCATAGACGTCAATAGATGCGTTAATAGATTGGCCGGATTGGGTGCCCAATTACCATAGTGTCCACTATGTAAAGGGCGCTTACTACCATAGACGGTTAGTTCAACATGTGCGTCACCTCTCACGCCAAATATGACCGCTTTTTTCCCAGATTGATGAACTGGTCCGTCACAAATAATCCAAATATCTGATGCTAGTAATTGCTTATTGCTTTGGAGTATTTCAAATAAGTGATCTGAGCCTGCTTCTTCTTCTCCCTCAAAAAAGAATTTCAAATTATAGGGAGTTTTCATACCCGTTGCAACAAGGGCTTCATAGGCAGAAAGAATAGACATCACGCCGGCTTTGTCATCAGAGGCACCGCGAGCATAAATACGCCAATCTGGGTTAATGGGCTCTTGATCTGAAGGCCAAGGTATGGGACTTGCATTTTGTTCTAAAGAGCCATTAAAAAGTGTTGGCTTAAAGGGGTGTAATCCTTTAAACCACTTGGTACTATCGGCTGGTTGCCCATCGTAGTGGGCATAGAAGATGATGGTTTGCTTTGCACCAGGTGTGATAACTTCTCCATATACTGCAGGCGCTACTCCGGGCGTTTTGGCTGATAATAGCTGTAAGTTACCAATGCCCCTTGCTTGCATCATTTGCAAAATAGTCTGGGCATTTTTTTCCATATTGGATTTGTCCGATGCTAGATTGGGAATGGACAAAAAGGATTGGTATTCTTTTAACCAGCGGTGTTCTTGCTTAACGCGATAGTCTCTGATAGCAAGGGTTGCAGGCGATTGCGCCAATGCAGAAGTACATAAAAACACTAAAAACCCAAAGATTCCATTTTTTTGCATGTCTTGTTCTCTTTGGGTCTAAGTTACAAAAGCCTGCAGTATTAGTAGTAGGAACTATTCAAATATGGATTGGCTTTTTCTGCCGCTTCTATAATACTATAATCAGAAAGAATTAAAGCTTGATTGCGCTTAACACAAACATCGTGTTCAAAATGTACAGAAGGTTTTCCATCTTGGGTACGAACAGTCCAACCATCAACATCGGTAAAGACTTCTCTACCACCAAGGTTAATCATTGGTTCAATGGCTAACACCAAATTTTCTTTCATCTTATGACCAGTTCCACGTTTTCCATAATTGGGTACTTGTGGGTCTTCGTGTAAACTTCTGCCCAAACCATGACCAACTAATTCTCTAACTACACCATAGCCGTATTTGCGTTCTGTATGGTCTTGTATGGCAAAAGAAATATCGCCCACGCGATTATTGATCACCGCTTTTTCTATGCCTTTATATAAAGATTCCTTGGTCACTTTTACCAATTGCAAAATCTCAGGAGCAACATCACCCATGATAAAAGTATAAGCATGGTCTCCATGCCAACCTTTTAGAATAATGCCCATATCAATTGAAATAATGTCTCCGTTTTTTAATGGGGTATTATTAGGAAACCCGTGTACAACAACATCATTCACAGAAGCACAGATATTGTGCGGATATCCATGGTAATTGTAAAAAGAAGGAATAGCATTATGTTCTTTTACAAAATCTACACAAAGCTTATCAATGTCTAAAGTAGTGACTCCTGGCTTTAAAATTTTAGCAACTTCAGTAAGTGTTTTACTTACCAACATTGCCGCATCTTTCATTAGGGCTATTTCTGCTTCCGTTTTATGAATAATCATATTGCTTCTTCTGCTCATGTTCTAAAAAAATAAACCTGTTAGGACTAGCCCAACAGGTTTACCATTATCGTTGATTAGATTAGATAGTGGAGGTAGACACTGTTTGACGTCCTTGAACCCTTCCGCTATTCATTAATCCATCGTATTGACGCATTAACAAATGAGTTTCTATCTGCTGTAAGGTATCTAAGATTACACCAACCATAATCAATAGAGAAGTACCTCCAAAGAAAGAGCTGAAACCTTGCGTAACACCTAAACGCTGAGCAAAACCTGGCATGATACCTACCAAGGCCAAGAAAATGGCACCAGGCAAAGTAATCTTATCCATGATAGATCCTATATAATCTGCAGTTGGTTGACCAGGCTTTACACCAGGTACAAAACCATTGTTGCGTTTAAGGTCTTCAGAGATTTGCTTAGGGTTAAAGATTAACGCAGTGTATAAAAAAGTAAATCCAATAACCATTACAGAATAGATAACCATGTACCAAACATTGCTATGGTCATTGAAGATTCTTACAATACCTTGAGCTGAATCAATATTGGTAAAGGAAACCAAAGTAGGCAAGAACATGATAGCTTGTGCAAAGATGATGGGCATAACACCAGCACTATTTACCTTAATAGGTAAGAACTGACGAGCACCACCAAACTGACGGTTACCAATAATTTGCTTAGCATAGTTTACAGGAATCTTACGAACACCCTGAACCAAGATAATCAAAGCCATAATCACGGTAACTAAAATGGCAATCTCAATTAAGAAGATCAACAAACCACCACCGCCTTTTTGACCTTTGGCACTAAATTCTTGAACAATATTTTGTGGAAGACGAGCCAAGATACCTACCATGATGATGATAGAGGTACCATTACCCAAACCTTTGTCTTGGATTTTTTCTCCTAACCACATTACAAACAGGGTACCTGCAGTAAGGGTAAGAATAGTAGAGAACCAAAAGAATGGTTTATAAGCCACTAAAATAGCTTCTGCATAACCAGGGCTGTTCAAATAACCAACATAGGCAGCAGCCTGGAAGATGGTTACAATCACAGTCAGGTAACGAGTCCACTGATTAATTTTCTTTCTGCCGCTCTCTCCTTCTTTCTGTACTTTCTGTAATTGTGGAACCAAGATGGTCATCAACTGCATAAAGATAGAAGCTGAGATATAAGGCATGATACCTAATGCCAAGATAGAGGCTTGTGAAAAACCACCACCGGCAAACATGTCAAAAATACCAAGTAAGCCATTGCTTTTAGAAGCCTGTTGAGCAGCTTCTATCCCGTTTGGATCCAAACCGGGTAAAACAATGTGGTTACCAATACGGTAGGTAAGCACCAGTGCCAACGTGATAACAATCTTGTTACGCAGCTCTTCGATGGCCCATATATTCTTTAAAGTCTGAACTAATTTTTTCACTGATACTATTTGTTAGAAGTTAATATCCATAACCAAAAAAGACGCATCACCGATGCGTCTGGAAAGTTACAGTAAAATTACTTTACTATTTCAACGCTTCCACCTGCTGCTTCAATTGCTGCTTTGGCTTTATCGCTTAATTTGTTCACTTTGAAAGAAAGTTTTGCTTTCAATTCACCAGTGGCAAGAATTTTTACCCTATCAGTGCGGCTGATCAAACCATTGATATATAAGTTTTCCAAAGAGATCTCTGTGAAACCATATTTCTCTACCAATTGATCCAACTGACCAAGATTAAACACTTTGTATTCTACACGGTTAGCATTCTTAAATCCACGCTTAGGAATACGACGTTGAATAGGCATCTGACCACCTTCGTGTGCCATTTTGCTCTTGTAACCAGCGCGGCTTTGACCACCTTTGTTACCCTTTGTAGATGTACCACCTTTACCTGATGCTTCACCTCTACCAATACGTTTTTCCTTGTGAACTGAGCCAGCTGCTGGCTTGAGTGTGTGTAATTTCATCTGAATTTGATTTTGTACTTAGCGGGGAATCACCCCTCGCAGGTTGTTAAATATAAAACGTAAAAATAGGAAAGATAGCAGTATAAAATACAACTATGCTTTCCTAAATCTTTTGTTGATTAAGCTACCTCTTCAACTTTCACTAGATGGCTAACTTTGTTAACCATACCTAGGATCTGTGGAGTGGCTTCAACTTCTTTAGAAGCGTTCAACTTATTTAAGCCAAGGGCTTTCAAAGTTAATTTTTGACGCTCCGGTCTGTCGATACCGCTTTTTACTTGTGTGATCTTGATCTTTTTCATGTAATATCTTTTTCGGATTATCCGTTAAATACTTTTGACAGTTTCACCGTACGAGTTTTAGCAACTTGTACTGGCTCTCTCAACAAACCAAGTGCTTTGATGGTAGCTTTAACCACGTTGTGTGGATTAGCTGAACCCAAGCTTTTTGCAAGAACGTCGGTGATACCAGCGCTTTCAAGTACAGCACGCATGCTGCCTCCCGCGATAACTCCCGCTCCGTGTGCAGCTGGCTTAATCAAAACTTTTGCTGCACCTTCTTTAGCCCACTGTTCGTGAGGAATAGTACCATGCATTACAGGAACTTTGGTTAAGTTTTTCTTAGCATCATCAATACCTTTAGCAATTGCTTCTTGTACTTCTTTAGCTTTACCAAGACCTTGGCCAACAATACCAGCACCGTTTCCTACTACTACAAGAGCAGAAAAGCTGAAGGTACGTCCACCCTTAGTGGTTTTAACTACGCGGTTAATGGCAACTACTTTTTCTTTGAGTTCCATGTCACCACCTGCTTTCACCTTATTTACGTTTACTTTAGACATTTATCTAACTATTAATTGTTGTTAGCAAATTAGAATTGAAGACCAGCTTCCCTGGCACCATCAGCAACTGATTTCACACGACCATGGTAAAGGTTACCACCTCTGTCAAAAACAACAGTGGTTAAACCTAGCGCAATGGCTTTGGTAGCTATTGCAGCACCTACTAATTTGGATTTCTCCACTTTAGTAACTTTTTGAGCGGCAATATCTTTGTCCCTTGAAGAGGCAGAAGCCAATGTAACAGCATTATCATCATCGATCAATTGTGCATAGATCTCTGCATTGCTTCTAAAAACTGAAAGGCGTGGTTTTACTGCAGTACCAACCACCTTCTTACGGATGCGATACCTGATTTTTTGCCTTTGAACCAATTTAGAATTCATCTTGTTTATTTTTATAACACCCGATTCTGCCGGATGCCTGTTAGTGTTAATGTTATCCCTTACGCTTATTTACCAGCTGATTTACCTGCTTTTCTTCTCAGGATCTCACCTTGATATTTCACACCTTTTCCTTTGTATGGTTCAGGCTTACGTAAGCTTCTCAATTTAGCGGCAACTTGACCAACCAATTGTTTGTCAATACCTTCTAAGAAGATTTTAGGGTTCTGACCTTTTTCAGTTAATGTGCTCACTTTCATCTCAGAAGGAACTTCAAAAATGATGTTGTGAGAATAACCCAAAGCCAAATCCAAAGTGTTACCAGTGTTAACGGCTTTATAACCTACCCCTACCAATTCCAAGTCTTTCTTGAAACCTTCAGTTACACCTTTCACCATATTTGAAACCAATGAACGGTATAAACCGTGCATAGCGCGGTGACGAATTTGATCAGTTGGACGCTTCAATTCTAATTGAGCATCTGTAATTTCTACAGTGATATCCCTGTCAATTGCTTGTTTCAGTTCGCCTTTAGGGCCTTTCACTGTAAGGGTGTTATCAGCTGCAACGCTGATTTTCACTCCTGCTGGTATTGCTACCGGTTGTTTACCAATTCTAGACATAGTCGTTTAAAATTAATGATGAGAAAAATCCCGGTCCGTGTTCAGCTCCGACTAAAAGCTTAATTGTCAGGCCGGATATATTGGGGGCCTAGGCCCTTTCTATTAATAGATATGACAAAGTACTTCACCACCTACGTTCTCTGCTTTGGCTTGCTTATCAGTCAATACTCCTTTAGAAGTACTCAAGATAGCTACACCTAAACCATTGATTACGCGTTTGATTTCTGCAGGCTTAGCATATTGACGAAGACCTGGACGGCTTACCCTTTCCAAAACCTGAATAGCAGGTTGCTTGGTATTGGGATCGTACTTCAATGCAATCTTGATCAAACCTTGCTTATTGTCATCTTCAAACTTGTACTTCAAGATATAACCTTGGTCATACAAGATCTCAGTAAGGCGTTTTTTCAGGTTAGAAGCAGGAATTTCAACAATCCTGTGTCCAGCCATCTGCGCGTTGCGAATTCTGGTTAAGAAGTCTGCTATAGGATCAGTTACCATAATATTTTATTAAATCAGTTCTAAATTTTGTTTGTATCTATCCCAATGGGGGATAGGATTTTACCAGCTTGCCTTTTTAACACCTGGAATCATTCCGTTCAAAGCCATGTCACGGAACATGATCCTAGACAGACCAAAGTATCTCATGTATCCTTTAGGACGACCAGTTAACTGGCAACGGTTCTTTAAACGTACAGGAGAAGCGTTTTTTGGAAGCAGATCCAAAGCAGCGTAGTCGCCGGCTTCTTTCAATGCTGCCCTTTTAGTTGCATATTTAGCAACCATTGCTTCACGCTTTCTTTGTCTGGCTTTTACTGATTCTTTTGCCATGATTTGGTATTATTAGTTATTGTCTTTTTTGATGTTTTTGAAAGGCATTCCCAGCTCTTTCAACAATTCGTATGCTTCTTCGTTGGTTTGAGCGGTAGTCACAAAAGTGATATCCAAACCTGTGATCTTATTCACTTTATCAATATCGATTTCAGGGAAAATGATCTGCTCGGTTACACCTAAGGTATAGTTACCACGGCCATCGAAAGCTTTGTCAGAAATTCCTTTGAAGTCACGTACACGAGGCAAAGCCACAGATACCAAACGATCTAAGAATTCAAACATTTTCTCGCCTCTCAAAGTCACGCGGGCGCCAATTGGCATTCCTTTACGGAGTTTGAAGTTAGAGATGTCTTTCTTGGAAATAGTTGGTACAGCTTTTTGACCAGTGATGGTTTGTAACTCATCAACAGCAATGTCTACCAATTTTTTATCTGTAACCGCACCATTAACGCCACGGTTAACACAAATTTTTTCCAATTTAGGAGCTTGCATTACGCTAGTGTAAGCAAACTTCTTCATCAAAGCAGGTACTACTTCTTTGCTGTACTTGTCTGCTAATCTCGGAGTGTATTTTACAGTACTCATTATTTGATTACCTCCCCTGATTTTTTAGATATACGAACTAATTTTCCGCCTTCCCTTGTGCGGGTAACTTTTGTTGGCGCGCTTGTTTTAGCATCCCACAACTGTACATTGCTGATGTTGATGGCTGCTTCAATCTTTACGATACCACCCTTAGTATTTTGGGCAGATGGCTTAGTGTGCTTGGTGGCGATGTTTACACCTTCAACAACTACACGGCCTTTATCGATGATCACTTCCAAAACTTTGCGGGGCTTTTTCAAGTCCTTGTCATCACCGGCAATCACTACAACAGTGTCGCCTTTCTTGATGTTGAATTTGGGTTTAAATCTGTTACTCATTGTTATATGCTTAAAGCTGGATGCTAAACGCTAAACGCTTAACTAAATATTTATTTATTACAGTACCTCTGGTGCCAGGGATATAATTTTCATATAACCCTTATCGCGAAGCTCACGTGCAACTGGTCCGAAGATACGGGTACCACGAGGCTCGTCTGAGTTGTTCAACAATACCACTGCGTTGTCGTCAAAACGGATATAAGAACCGTCTTTTCTACGCAATTTGTTCTTGGTACGAACGATAACCGCTTTTGATACAGTACCTTTCTTAACAGCACTTGCTGGAATGGCCGCTTTCACACTCACTACAATCTTATCACCTATACCGGCATAATCCTGTCCGCTGTTCCCAAGTACCCTGATACAAAGCACTTCTTTAGCGCCACTGTTATCAGCTACATTTAATCTGCTTTCTTGCTGGATCATTTTTTTAAACTTTGTGCCTAGACCTAGGTCTTGACTTTTACAATTTTATTTTCAGAGGCTCTGGCGATTGCATAGCAACTGCGTAGGGCATGTAAAGCCAATTACTTAGCTTTCTCTACAATTTCCACTAGTCTCCAACGCTTAGTTTTGCTCAATGGTCTGGTTTCCATGATTTTCACCACGTCGCCAATACCACCTTCGCTCTTCTCGTCATGAGCATGGAACTTGGTTGTTTTCTTTACGAACTTACCGTAGATTGGGTGTTTTACTTTTCTTTCAACCGCAACTGTGATAGTTTTGTCCATCTTGTCGCTGGTTACAACGCCAACCC
>JBEAPC010000244.1:0-3940 GCA_041164585.1 Bacteroidota bacterium | reverse complement strand
TCTGTTGCGGGTCCTGTGTTCAAAGAAATTGCAGACAGATTGTATAGCACTTATGTAAAGGGTGGCAAAAATGAATTGAATAAAAAGCTCTTGGATAGTTCCCTCATGAGTTATGCGGGTTATAAAAAAGACATGGCCAGGGTCATGGGTAAATTGAAATTAGGCTTTAGAGACTCTGCTTCTGATGCTGCTTATGTAGCAGTAAAAGGAGAAGCGCGTGACTTAGTAGTAACTGCAAAGTCAACACCCTTAAACCTAATGCCTGAATTAAACGGCATGGGTTTAAAAGACGCAGTCTATGTATGTGAAAACATGGGATTAAAACTCAATATACGCGGGAAGGGAAAAGTAATGGCACAATCCATTACGGCTGGTCTTCCTGTAGTAAAAGGACAATTGGTAGAAGTAGAACTTAATTAATAACAATGGCTAAGCTGCAAGACATATTGTACAAGGTTCACTTAAAAGAAGTGCATGGTAGCACGGACTTGGAAGTTACTGGTATACAAATTGATTCACGCAAAGTGACCAAGGGTGCTGTGTTTGTTGCTATTAAAGGCGCATTGAGCAATGGACATGACTTTATTGGCAAAGCCATTGAATTAGGTGCTTCTGTAATTGTTTGCGAAGAATTACCTGCATTGTTTAGTGACGGCGTTACTTATTTACAAGTTGCAAATAGTAACGAAGCTGTGGCTTATATGGCCCATGAGTTCTATGGAGAACCTAGCAAGCAATTAAAATTGGTGGGTGTTACTGGCACTAATGGTAAGACTACTATTGCTACCGTCTTGTTCAAACTCTTTACTCAATTGGGCTACAAATGCGGTTTGGTAAGTACGGTGCAAAATCAAATTGCTGACCAAATTATTCCTTCTACCCATACCACACCAGATGCGGTTAGTTTGAACGCCTTATTGCGTCAAATGTTAAACGCTGGTTGCACCCATGTATTCATGGAATGCAGTAGTCACGCCATTGATCAGCATAGAATAACTGGACTAGATTTTAACGGTGCACTGTTTAGCAATATCACCCATGACCATTTAGATTATCACAAAACATTTGAAGCCTATATCAAGGCTAAGAAAGCCTTCTTTGATAAACTGAGTGCCAGTGCTTTTGCCATTTCCAATGCCGATGACAAACGTGGTGCTGTCATGTTACAAAACACAGCAGCCAAACAATATTACTATAGCCTTAAAACCATGGCTGCATTCAAGGGTAAGATCTTGGAAAATGGTTTGCAAGGTTTGGTAATGACCGTCAATGAGAAAGAAGTGCATTTTATGCTCATTGGAGAATTCAATGCTTACAATATTCTAGCTATTTATGGCGCTGCGGTTTGTTTGGGTGAAAATCCAGAACAAGTGCTTACGGTGTTAAGTTCTTTGAGCAGTGCTGAAGGCAGATTTGATTATATCATCAGTGCCAATAAAGTGATTGGTATTGTGGATTATGCGCATACCCCCGATGCTTTGGAAAATGTTTTGGGCACTATAAAAAAATTGCGCAAGGGTTATGAGCAAGTGATCACCGTAGTGGGATGTGGTGGTGATAGAGACAAAACCAAAAGACCCATCATGGCAGAAGTGGCAGCAAGTCTAAGTGACAAGCTAATCCTGACCAGTGACAATCCAAGAACCGAAGATCCTGAACAGATTCTCAGAGATATGGAAGTTGGTTTGAATTCTGCTGCCAAAAGAAAGACAGTAACCATTGCAGACAGAAGATCAGCTATTGAGCAAGCCGTAAAATTGGCCAAGCCTGAAGATATTATCCTGATTGCCGGAAAGGGTCATGAAAAATACCAAGACATCCAAGGTGTGAAACACGCTTTTGATGATAAAGCCATATTAAAAGAACTGTTTCAATCACCCACTAGATAAGTACCCACTATGTTATACTATTTGTTTAATTGGCTAAATAAGTCTTACCATATTCCAGGAGCAGGTCTCTTTCAATTCCTGTCTTTCAGGATTGCTATGGCAGTTGTATTTTCTTTGCTGATTGCAACCGTGTATGGCAAACGCTTGATCATGTTGTTGAAAAAACACCAGATTGGTGAATCGGTGCGTGAATTGGGTTTGGCTGGAGAGCAACAAAAGAAAGGTACTCCAACCATGGGTGGTATTATCATCTTGGTGAGCATCTTAATCCCCACTTTGTTATTTGCCAATTTAGACAAAGTCTATATCCGTTTAATGGTGCTTTGTACTGTTTGGTTGGGGATCATAGGTTTCTTAGATGACCTCTTTAAAATTCGTGCACGCAAAGCTGCCCAAAGCAAGGGTGAAGCATATAAGAAAAAAGACAGCGATGGATTGGCCGGTTTGTCAAAGATTATTGGACAGGTTGGATTGGGTGCCATCATAGGACTAACCCTTTACTTTAGCAATGCAGTAACAGTAGAAAGAGAAGTGATCACTAGCCCTCAAGCGCAATTACAAAAAGGAGAAAGACTTGCAAAAGACAGTAATATTTTCGTTAGAAATATCAACGGAGTAGAAAAGCGATTTGTAAAAGTAAAAACGCCCATTACCACAATCCCATTTGTAAAAAATCACGAATTCAATTATAGTAGACTACTTACATGGATTGGTCCGGGTGCTGAAAAATTTACCTGGGTGATCTATGTATTGATTGTGATTTTTATTGTAACGGCTGTTTCTAACGGGTCCAACCTAACCGATGGCTTAGACGGATTGGCCGCGGGGGTAAGTGCTATTATTGGAGCAGGTATTGGGGTCTTTGTATACGTGAGTGGTAACTATGTCTTTGCCGATTATTTTGACGTCATGTATATTCCCAACCTAGGTGAGCTATCCATTTTTGTAGGCGCATTTGTTGGGGCCTGTATTGGATTCCTTTGGTACAATGCCTATCCTGCGCAAGTATTTATGGGCGATACAGGAAGCCTAGCACTGGGAGGTATTATTGCCTCACTTGCATTTATTGTTCGCAAAGAATTGATGATCCCCATTTTCTGCGGCGTATTCCTAATTGAAGATTTGAGCGTAATTATTCAAGTGGGTTATTTCAAATACACCAAGAAAAAATATGGAGAGGGTAGAAGGGTATTCTTGATGAGCCCACTGCACCACCACTATCAGAAAAAAGGATTTCACGAGAATAAGATAGCGTTCCGTTTTTGGATCATCACCATCCTGCTAGTGGTAGCGAGCATAGTAACGCTTAAGATTAGATAGAAGTGAAGAGTGAAGAGTGAAGAATGTGAGGAAGAAGAAAGTTTAAAAGTTGAAAGAAAGATCATAATGAACACAAATAGCAAACAACACAGACTAGTGATACTTGGCTCAGGAGAGAGCGGGGTAGGAGCTGCTTTGTTGGGTAAACAAAAGGGCTATGAAGTGTTTGTTAGTGATGGTGGAAAGATTAAAGACGGTTATAAAAAAGAACTAGAAGCAGCAGGGATTGCTTTTGAAGAACGTGGTCATACAGAAGCGCTGATTTTGAATGCAGACGAGGTTTGCAAGAGCCCGGGCATTCCTGAGAAAGCTGAGATGGTGAAAAAGATTCGTGCAAAAGGAATACAGGTAATCAGTGAGATTGAATTGGCTTATCGTTTTAAAGGAGATAGCAAAATCATCGCCATTACTGGAAGCAATGGTAAGAGTACTACTACCTCTTTGATCTATCATATTTGCATCACAGCTGGATTAGACGCTGCATTGGTGGGCAATATTGGATACAGTTTTGCCAAACAAATAGCAGAAGCTCCCAAAGCTTGGTATATAGCAGAGATTAGTTCTTTTCAATTAGACGATATCATCACATTTAGACCAGATGTTTCTGTGCTACTCAATATTACAGAAGACCATTTGGACCGTTACGAATACAAGTTTGAAAACTATATCAACTCAAAGTTCAAAATCATTCAGAACCAGACCATGGAAGACCATTTTATCTACTGTCTGGA
>JBEAPC010000243.1:0-5550 GCA_041164585.1 Bacteroidota bacterium | reverse complement strand
CTTGTTGCGTTGCAGAACCAGCATTGACAAAATACTCAGATCCAGCTGCATTATTTCTTCTAACAATGGCTTGATTTAATTGAAAATGATAATAGGCAAGATCAAATTGCAACCGATTATTCCAGATGAATCCCTTAATCCCAATTTCTTTATTCCAGCCATGTTCAGATTGAAGTTCTCCATAAAATTTGCCATCAGATGGTCTAATTTCTGCCAAAGAAGGGGGCGAAAAACCAAAAGAAGCAATGGCATAGGCTGAAACTTGATTGGACAGTTGATAAGATATTGCCAATCTAGGTGCCAAAATGGGATTAGTAGATTGCATTGTTTTTACCATAGGATTATCTGTTTGCCTTAGGAAATCAACCGATTGCTGATTGATACTTAAGCCAAATTGCAATTGCCATTTTTCTCTGATGCGCCACTGCAACTGTGAAAAAAGGGTCCATTGTTTTGCGTGTATATCATCTTTGTATTGGACAGTATCTGCAACACCCTTTCTATTGCCATAATTGGCAATATTGGAATGATTGAATAACCATTCACCACCATTGGTCCATTCAATTTTTCTATTGCTAGAATGCCATTGCCATTGAACACCTGTTGCTATATTGGTTTCATTTCTGAATTCATAGTTGGTGATAAATGGATTTTCAAATTGGGTATTGTTAATACTTACAAAGGCTGACATAGTTGACCTATCTGAAACCACCCATTTATCAGATAAACCTGCAAAAATGGTTTTGTTTGAAATACTTGCTTGTTGGGTAATGGCAGAAGGTAATGTAGCAGTAGCTTGTCTAGACAACCTTGGGTTGGTTTGCATTTGCGCCAAAGTAATCCCACCGGGTGTTTGATAAAAAAGATCCGTATAAAAAGACAAAAATTCCAATTGATGTTTCCCAAATTGCAAAGCAGCATTGTACTTGATATGCTTTTTCTCCATGGCTGATTGCTCTCTATAGCCATCATATTTCAGATGGGATTGTTGCAAATTACTAGAGAATTTTTTGCTCTGGAATTTCCAACCTGTGGTTTCATGTAACATGCCATCAGCTCCAACAGTCAATCCAATATTAAGTTGATGGGGTTGATTGGTATTCAATTCACTCTTAGAATCTAATAGAACAACTCCCCCCGTTCCTGCTCCATAGATACTAGCCGATGGTCCTTTTAGAATAGTAACCGCATCCAAATCTGCCAATTCTACTAGATTCAAATAGGCATTACCGGTTGCATCGGACAAAGGAATTTGATTCCAATATAATTTCAGGTTTCTTACACCAAAGGGGGATCTTAACAAACTACCTCTTACAGAAAGCCGATAACTACCTGGTGATCGTTCTTCCATTCTAATGCCCGGTACCTGATTGATCACAGGCACTAATGAAATGGGGGAATAGGAATTTAATTCGTTTTTAGATAAAGTAGCTATGGCTACTGGTGCAGCTTTCCATTGAACCTTAGATTTAAATACTTCTACCTGAACAGTTTGAAGGGTGTCTGAGCCAAATGTTGTTGACTGTGCCAACAAGTTTGTTTGTTGCAGACCAATCAGTAAAAGGCAGATGCAAAAAATTCTAGTCAATGGATTAAATTAAAATTCCCGGACTGTCAATGACGGGTCCGGGAATCATTATTTATGTAAGAGATTACTTTTTAGTTTGTACCAACTCTTTCACCAACTTCACAGTTCTAGTGATATCAGGAATGGCCAAAGCTGCCAAATTTGGAGCATAGTGCATAGGTGCATCAGCACTGGTAATTCTCCTAATAGGAGCATCCAAATAATCAAACGCTTCTTTCTGAATCCTATAAGTAATTTCAGAAGAAACAGAAGCAAATGGCCATTGTTCTTCAACAATTACCAAACGATTGGTTTTCTTAACGCTTTCTACAATGGTTTCCCAATCCAAAGGACGAATGGTTCTTAAGTCTATTACCTCTGCGCTAATACCTTCTTTTTCCAATTCAGCAGCAGCACCTAGTGCTACTTTCATCATTTTATTATAGGAAACAATAGTAATATCCCTGCCCTGTTTTTTAACATCGGCCTTGCCTAATGGAATATAATATTCTTCTTCTGGCACTTCACACTTGTCGCCATACATTACTTCACTTTCCATGAACATTACCGGATCTTCTTCATAACGAATGGCTTGTTTCATCAAACCTTTTGCATCATATCCATTAGAAGGTGAAACCACTTTTAATCCCGGAATATTGGCATAATAACTTTCAAAAGCAGTACTATGTTGGGCACCTAATTGACCAGCAGAACCGTTTGGCCCCCTGAATACAATTGGGCAACCAATCTGTCCACCACTCATAGCCAACATCTTAGATGCGGTATTGAGAATCTGGTCCATGGGTAGTACGGCAAAGTTCCAAGTCATAAATTCTACAATAGGACGCAAGCCATTTTGGGCTGCTCCTACAGCAACTGCTGCAAAACCTAACTCTGCAATGGGGGTATCAATAATCCTTTTTGGACCAAATTCAGCCAACATTCCTTGGCTTACTTTATAAGCCCCATTATACTCGGCAACTTCTTCACCCAATAGGAAAACCCTTTCATCTCTTCTCATTTCCTCACTCATGGCTTCTCTTAAAGCCTCTCTGAAAGCAATTGAACGCATATGCTATTTGAATTAAATGAGGTGCAAAAATATAAGATTATCGCCTATAAAACCAAAAGACTTAGGGCTTTTACCAACAAAAAATCCTCCCCAATAGCATTGAGGAGGATTTTGAGTAATCAATTATGAATGATTAATATACGTTCCAGCCAAAGCTGATATAGTACAATCCACCAATTTGTGGGTTACCAAAACCAGTGCGGTAATACTTGTTCAACAAGTTAGTTGCACCCAATTTGATCAAAGATTTTGATTTAGGCAATTTCATACTTACCATACCATCTAAGGTTGCATAAGAAGGTACTTGACCGCTAGCAAAAGTTCCATCATATTGGAAACCATCTAACCATCTGTACACAAAACTAAAGCCCATAAGATTTTTAGGTCCAAATCCAGAATTGTTGAAAGCAATATTGGTTCTTAAACTAGGTGTATTGAAATAAGATACAAATCCTGTTGGTGTTTCGCCAATTTTATCAGAATACAAGTTTGCACTAACAGAAAAGTTCTTAGGCATTAAGTATTCAACAGACGCACCCCAACCGCTGGTATTTACATCCTGAGATTGGTTTACAGAAACACTGTATACATTTCTTGTAACACTAGCATTACCAGGAGTGTAGTTTGCATTTAAACCAAGTAAACCGGCTGGAGAACCATTATTAGATTGAATAACAGTTACACCACCCAAAAAGTCTTTATATCTAGCCCAATATGCATATACATCAATCAACAATTTCTTAGCAATTAAACCTTTGTAACCAACTTCAAAAGAAGTACTTGATTCAGGTTTGAATTCACCAAACTGCTGCTCTACCAATAAAGCAGGATTAGGAACACCAGTAGTTTGCAAAGCAGTACCAAAAGCCGTTACACTAGCCAAGGTATAGGCTTTGTTGCCTGCAAAATTGAAGAAGTCTCTCAATTGTGGTAAACCACCCATCAAACGGCCAGTAGCTGTGCTTAGGTTGATCCACTGATTTTGGGTAGTTGGGAAACGGTAAGCAGATTGGAAAGACAAACGCAAGTTATGATCTTTCACCAGCTTAACTACGGCAGAAGCCCTAGGAGTGAAACGTCCTTTAAAGTTGGTATTCTTATCATACCTACCTGAAAGGGTTAATTTTAAGATATCACCAAACAATTTTTGAGACAATTGTGCATAAGCACCAGTTTCATTAATCTTAATGGTACCTGCAGTATCTGCAAAAATGGTTCCTTGAGAATTCAATACATATTGTCTCCAAGATCCACCAATCAACAAATCGGTACCAGATTTAGCCAAACCTAGTGCTTCTGTCAAATTGTATTGACCTTCTACAGTATAAACCTTTGTTCTGTCTAAGAACAAACCACCACCTTTAGAGATAGGTGTTTGAGCTACTTTTTGGAACATTGGGTTATACAATACTGAACCAACTGGTCTGCCTTGGTCTGCAAAAGTTCTGGCTGAATTATGTGCAGTAGCCAAAGGTGCACCGGCATCAGCAGCTGTAACATAAGCTGCCATATATTGAGGATACCATGTAGGACTGCTTTTCCAAGCTTCGTTAAACAAACGAGTGGTGGTGGTAGTTACATAAGAATTTCCAGAGTTTTCTGAGGTAGTATATCCACGCAAATACCAGTTCTTAGACTTTAGTTCCAATTTGTATTGACCCATTTTAAAGTCCTTAATAGAATAACGGTCAGCACCAGTATAAACAGTTGTACCAGTACCCCAGTTAGCTGTAAAGGAAGCTTCTATTTTGTCTGTTAATTTATAATACAAACCACCAGACAATTTAAAGTTCATAGTAGTTGGATCTATTACGTCTTTCTCATCATAACCAGTACGGCTTACAAACTGATTGCTAAAAAGGTTGCGGCTTGGTGATTGTCCATAAATAAAGGGTGAGCCACCTCCAGCAACAATGGCACCAGCACCAATAAGATTAAGAAAATTATTAAAGTCACCCAATTTAGCTGAAGGGTTAGCAGCTAAGAAACCATTAGATGCAGTTACTACCGCTGATGGGAATCCAGCCAAAACAGTATTAGCAATACTACTCATATTCTGATTGGTTTCATCACCATAAACATTCACACCATCATAGTTTGGATCAGACCCTCTCCAACCTGGAATGACATTACCATTTGGATTGGCAGCACTAGACAAACGAGAATAGTTTTCTGTTTGGTTAGCCAACCAGTCTTGAGCTTGTGTAAATTGAGCACCTAATTTGTAGGCAAATTTATCTGAAACCTTATCAGCAAATCTTACTGACCAGTCATAGAAAGGAGATGACTGACGCTGATAATTATCAACGTGGTTCATACCTTGTTTAATTTGAAAACTCAGACCTTGGTATTTGAAGGGGTTTTTACTGTTGATCAAAACAGTACCATTCATACCGCCTGGTCCATACAATGCAGAAGAAGCACCTGGCAACAATTCAATATTATCTACATCCAATTCTGTCAAACCAATAATATTACCTACAGAGAAATTCAAACCAGGAGCTTGGTTGTCCATTCCGTCTACAATCTGGTTTAAACGGGTGTTACCACTACTATTAAAGCCACGTGTACCAATACTTTTAAAAGTAAGACTGGCTGCTACCACGTCTACCCCTTTCAAATTGGTGATCATGTCATAATAGTTAGTAGCTGGTGTTTGACGAATGGCACTCTGACCAATTCTTTCAATAGACACCGGTGATTCCAAAATTCTTTCTGGAACCCTTGATGCTGCAACAACTACTTCGTCTCCCAAAGTAAATGCTGCTTCCAATTCTACATCAACCTCTTGTTCAGCTGACTTTACAACTACCTCTTTATTGGTATAACCAACAGAAGAAATAATTACTGTTATTGGCAATTTTTGAACGGTTGTTAATTTAAAATTACCCTTGTCATCGGTAAATGTACC
>JBEAPC010000242.1:0-25905 GCA_041164585.1 Bacteroidota bacterium | reverse complement strand
ATATTAGCACAGCGGTACAGACCATCAAGTTGAGCACAGCGTTTAGCGGATCAGTAGTATCTGTACCAACGAGCAATGTGTACACAGGTGGAGAAGCAAACAACCTGTACTTAGGCTATGGCGCACAAGGCACAGCGCTAACAGTAACAAGCTTACCAAGCAGCGGCGCACCATACACGTATAGCTGGATTGGCGTAGCAACCAACAGGTTGAGTGCTACTAATACAGGAGCACCGGTGTTCAGCCCAACAGCAGGTGGTGTGTATACGTTCACCGTGACCATGACCAATAAGAATGGTTGCAGCAATACGGCTAGCATTAGTATCTGTGTAACGGATATTAGGGTACCAGGTAGCAATGGCGCACTAGTGTATGTATGTCATAAGGGATCAGGCAAGACAGGCGGTACTAAGACCTTACAAGTACCGGTAGCACAGGTAGCTAGTCATATCCAAAGCAATAACTGCGGTGGTAAGAATGACAGACTGGGCAGCTGTGACCAGAACCCATGCAACAGTGGTAATGACAGAAGTGAGGTTGATCCTAAGCAACAGGAAGAGCCAATAGAGGTGAAACCGGATGTGAAGACAGCAGCAGCCCCTGTGGTAGAAGAGTTGAAAGTGGTAGTGATGCCAAACCCAACTACTACCTACTTCACTATCAGACTGGAGAGCAAGGACAAAGCACCAGTTAACCTGAGGGTGATGGATGGCAGCGGCAGAGTCATAGATGCTAAGCAGAAGATGGAACCAAATAGCAGCTTCCAAATGGGACATGGCTATAGCAGCGGAACCTACTATGCAGAGTTCATCCAAGGCAACAAACGCAAAGTGATCCAACTGATCAAAGGAAGAGGATAAACCAACCTAAGTATAGTACATAGACTACTACAAGAAGGGGACCCCCGGCAGCAATGCCGGGGTTTCTTGTTTTAGCCTTTGGCGATGCCAAATAAAAAGTCCCGCCTTTGGTAAGCGGGACCTGCAGTTGGTATTGGTCGAACTATTTGGTACTTAATTAGACAGTCTTTTGTCAATTTCGCTGCAAAGAGCGCTAAAAATTTCTTCTACGCTTCCTTCTCCCTTGATATTCACCACTTTATCAAACTTGCTATAATAGTTGGCAACCACGGTTGTCTTGGTTTGATACTCTACAATTCTATTCTTGATAATAGACTCGTTGGTATCATCGCTACGGCCACTGGTTAAACCACGGTTTAGCAAACGCTTGGTCAACTCTTCGTTACTTACTTCCAAAGCCAGAACAACGCCTATTTCCGTATTTTTTTCAGCCAATAAAGCGTCTAAAGACACAGATTGGGCTTCTGTACGGGGGAAACCGTCAAATAAGAAACCCTTGGCTTGGGGATTGTTTTCCAAAGCGGACTTAATCATGCCAACCACTACCGCATCTGGTACTAATTGACCATTGTCCATGAGTTTTTTTGCTTCCAAACCCAGTTCAGTGGCTTGTGCAATTTCTCTTCTTAGGATATCGCCAGTGGAGAGGTGAACCAAACCGTAAGCGGCTATCAGTTTTTCGCTTTGGGTGCCTTTACCGGAACCGGGAGGGCCAAACAGGATAATATTAAACATGTACTTGCTAACCTTAAATGAGTAGCAAATATAAGACTAAGGCCTTATAAAACATTTAACAGTCTACCAATTCACTTAAAAATTCTCCATTCACCAAACATTAACAGCTGTTAGTTGTAAGTATTGAAACCATCGCGCGTCTCTATGCGTATATTCATTGTATCAAATTATCAAACCTATGATCAGGATTTTTGTACTGCTCTTGGCAAGCCTTAGTTTGCAAAGTTGCTTTTCTCAGAACACGAACAATAAAACAACCATGGACAACAAAAAGAACCCAGCTTATTCAAGAACCGATAACAGTAAAGTGGTATTGAAAGAAGACGAATGGAAAAACATTCTCTCTCCGGAAGTGTATTACATTTCTCGTCAAAAAGGAACAGAAAGACCTTATACCAGCAAATTTGAAAACTTTAAAGAAATAGGTACTTATTATTGTGGCGCTTGTGGTAATCCGCTTTTTAAAAGCGATACCAAATTTGACGCTGGTTGCGGATGGCCTAGTTTTTATGAACCTATTAGCAAGAGCTCCATTATTTACTTGCCAGATAATACCCTTGGTATGAAAAGAACAGAAGTAGAATGTGGCCGTTGCAAAGGACATTTAGGACATGTCTTTGACGATGGTCCTCCTCCAACAGGATTGCGTTATTGCATCAATGGCGTTGTGCTTGATTTTGAAAAAGCACAAGCGGCTGAGAAAAAATACGACGAGAAGAAGAAGGGATAGTGTCTGAGCGAAACTTAGAAGGAAAGTTCCAATTGAATAAAAAAAGACCACCGAATGGGTGGTCTTTTTATTTAGAGAAGCTTTTAGTTATTTGCTAGCGCGATACTATAAACCAATGATGATTTTATTTACGGTCTGGTCTTTGCAAAGTTTGTTAATCTCTGCTACGTCTTTGTTTACCAAGTCTTGCATTTGTTTTTTAAGCGGCTGCCAAAGTTGGTCAAGCTCTGTATAGCGTTCTAATTGTGCATTGGTTACATAAGGAATATTAGCGTCTAGTTCTCCTTTTAAGAATACATAATCCGCAGAGAGTTTGTTGATATAATTGATCACGTCATCATTACTCTGAGATTTTGTTTGCACCAATGCTTCTTCCCATTTAGCCAATGTTTTTTGCACTTTGGCAGTTTGTTCTCTGATGGCTTTATACTTAGAAGTATCGCTGAGTTGTTCTTGTAAGTCAGACAATTGTTTGTTCAATTTACGCATATTGGCAACAGACTTATGTATCTCATTAATACCCGCTTCTACTTTAGCAGCAAGAAGATGTTGGTCTTCATAGTCTTTGGCAGTAGCTACAATTCTTGGATCAGGCAATACTTTAAAAGCAACGGTTTTACTTTGTTTGCCATCATTTAATACAGCCGTATAATCGCCGGGCACGGCTCTATGACCATCGTATCCACCTTCTATGAAAACGTCTTGCACACCGGTTTGTGGCGGATAACGCATGTCCCAAACAAAACGATTCACACCAGGTTTTGCTGGAATGGTTGGGTCAGGTGAAGGACCACCTGCATAACCACCCACAAAATCTTTGTCTGGCTCAGTGCTATATTTACGAACCAAATTTCCCTTACTGTCTTTGATTTCTAAACTCAGTTTCATGGTAGAATCTGGTTTAGATGGCAATTGATAATGCAATACCAAACCTGTTGGGGCATTGATACCAGAGCGGTCTTGCAATGGTGTTTCTAAATCTTCATCACTTAATTCTCCATTTAAGAGACTATATCCAGAAAGTCTATAAGCATCTTTTGGTTGGAAGAAATGTAATTGATCTTTTTTGGCTTGGTCAAATTGCTGAACCAAATGAAGATCATCCAAGATCCAGAAAGCTCTACCCATGGTAGCTGCAATTAAATTGCCTTGGTGAATTTTTAAATCCGTAATAGGAGTAATGGGTAAACCCAATTGCATTTGCTGCCAGTTAGAACCATCATTAAAGGAAACATATAAGCCTGTTTCTGTTCCAGCAAATAACAAACCTTTACGTTTTACGTCTTCGCGAATACAACGGGTATAAGCGCCTTCAGGAATCCCATCGCTGATTTTTTTCCAAGTCTTGCCATAGTCTGTTGTCTTATAGAGCATGGCAGTCTTGTCATTTGTTTTATACTTAGTAGCTGCTATATAAACTGTGGCTGGATCATGCGGAGATACTTCAATACAATTCACCAATGCTTCTCCCAAACCGGGTGGGGTAACATTGCTCCAGCTAGTACCACCATTGCGTGTTACACTCACAACACCGTCATCACTACCTGTCCAAATCACCCCTTTTTCAAATGGTGATTCGGTTACGTAAGCAATGGTGCAATAGTTTTCTCCTCCTGCACCTTCATTGGTATAAGGCGCACCACTAATACCCATTTTGGTAGTATCATGGGTGGTTAGGTCTGGAGAAACTGCTTTCCAACTCTTACCAAAATCTGTGGTCTTAAACAAGATATTGGCTGCGTGATAAAAAGTATTGGGTTCGTGTTTGCTATAGATAATGGGAGCATTCCAGTTAAAACGATACTTCATATCTTTTGGCTGTAATGCCTGATATTGAATTGGGGCAACCATGAGCATTTTTCCTTCACCAGTTTTGCTATCCAATAATCCAATGGTTCCTTGGTATGAACCACCCATGACCCATTGTGGGTTATTGGGGTCAAATGCTAGAAAGGCAGATTCTCCACCTGAAGAATAATCCCAATCCTTTTCACCAATACTCCAACCACTTGGATTAGAGCTCTTGATTTTTACAGAACTATTGTCTTGTTGACCCGCATAAATATTATAAGGGAATTCATTGTCTACAGAAATCCTATAAAACTGTGCAGTAGGTTGGTTGTCTAAACTACTCCATGACTTACCATTGTTGAAAGTGATACAAGCACCACCATCATCAGACATGACTTGGTTCTTATTGTTATTGGGGTTAATCCATAATTGGTGATAGTCACCATGACGGCCTCTTAAATTTGACCAGGTTTTACCACCATCGGTAGATTTTAGTCCTGGTGAATTTAATACATAGACCGTGTTCTCATCTTTTGGATCAGCAAAACATTCTATATAATACCAGGCACGTTGTGTAAGGCGATGGTCTTTGCTAATGCGGCTCCAATTCTTTCCCGCATCATTGCTTACAAATAATCCTCCTGCTTCTTTTTGAGTATCACTTTCAATTAATGCAAATACTTTTTCACTGTTAGCTCTTGATACACTAATACTCATTTTACCCATTTCTTTGGGCAATCCCTTTTCTAACTTTTCCCATGTATCACCACCGTCAACTGATTTATATAAGCCAGAACCCTTGCCACCACTGCGCATAAGCCAAGGCAGTCTTCTATAATCCCACATGGCTGCATATATAATGCGTGGGTTGTTCATGTCTAAACTTAAATCGGCGCAGCCTGTATTTTCATCTACATATAATGTCTTATTCCATGTTTTACCACCATCGGTAGATTTGTAAATACCCCTATCTGCATTTGGCCCATGTAGTACACCTTGCGCTGCTACATAGACAATGTCTGGGTTATTGGGATGTATGCGGATATAAGAAATGGAGCCTGTTTTTTCCAGTCCCATTTGCTTCCAAGTTTTTCCTGCATCGGTGCTTTTATAAACGCCATCGCCATAGCTGGTCATCACACCTCTTGGTGCGTGCTCACCCATGCCTACATATACAACATTGGCGTCAGATTCTGCCACAGCCACCGCGCCTACAGAGCCGGTTTTGAAATAATTGTCAGAGATATTATGCCAGCTCACACCCGCGTCTTCTGTTTTCCATACACCACCTCCAGTGGTTCCCATATAGTATACCAATTGGTTTTGGACAACACCAGTAGAGGTAACAGAACGTCCGCCACGGAAAGGACCAATGCTGCGGAAATGCGCATTTTTAAAAAGACTATCCATTTTAGGAACTTCTGCTACAATGGGTGCTGCAGTTTTTTTGACTTCTTTTTTCTGGGCCATAGCCGGAGTAATGGCCAATAATCCCAGGAGGGCGTGTATCAACTTCATAGTTAGTTTTTAGCTGATACAAGATACAGCCAATAGAGGAATAAATTAAATAGTTCCCCGCCCTTTGTGTTCACCCATTCATACTTCCTTTTTGGTCATAGCCCAATAAAGTTGGATATTGTAAACTCCAAAACTGACTTCATGAGAAAACAAATCTTATCCCTCCTTGCTTTAGGCATGGCCATGGGTATTCAAGCACAACAGGTAGACCTGAGCAAGCAGTTCAAGTCTATGAAACCCCGTAATATTGGCCCTGCTGGTATGAGCGGAAGAGTTACTGCTATTGATGCAGTCTATACTAATCCTACAACTATTTTTCTGGGTACTGCTTCTGGTGGTGTTTGGAAAACAGAGAATGCTGGAGCATCTTGGACACCGGTGTTTGATGAACAACCCATTTTAAATATTGGAAGCATTGCCATTACCCAATCCAATCCTAGTGTGGTTTGGGCTGGAACGGGAGAAGGAAATCCACGTAATAGTATTAGCCTTGGAGAAGGTATTTACAAAAGCTTGGATGGTGGTAAAACTTGGAAGTGCATGGGTCTTCAAAAAACAAGAAATATCCATCGCATTATTATTGACCCAAAAAATCCAGACG
Source organism: Bacteroidota bacterium (assembly GCA_041164585.1). Taxonomy (GTDB): domain Bacteria; phylum Bacteroidota; class Bacteroidia; order Chitinophagales; family Chitinophagaceae; genus Sediminibacterium. The sequence continues at coordinate 19,670 of JBEAPC010000242.1, read as the reverse complement.
TAGTCTATGCTGGTGTAATGGGTAATCCATTTGCAGAACACGCTGAACGCGGTGTTTATAAAACCACCGATGGTGGTGATACTTGGAAACTCATCTTGCACACCAATGATACCAGCGGTGTAGGTGATATGGTCATGGATCCTGCCAACCCCAATAAATTATTTGTGAACATGTACCAGCACAAACGTACCCCTTGGAGTTTAAAAGGTGGTGGTTCTGGTAGCGGTTTACACGTGACTTATGACGGCGGAAAGAACTTTAAAAAATTAGGGAAGGATGATGGTTTGCCTGCCGGCGATTTTGGACGTATAGGTATCAGCATTGCTAGGAGTAATCCTAACCGTGTTTATGCACTGGTAGAAGCCACAAAAAATGGTTTGTACATGAGTGACGATGGTGGTATCAAATGGGAACTGGTAAACAGTGATCCAGCTGTTGTAACCAATCGTGCCTTTTATTTCCAAGACATTTCTGTAGATCCACAAAATGAAAACAGGGTATATAATATTAACCAAGTGGTAAATGTGAGTGATGACGCTGGTAAGACTTTTAAACCAGTTTTACCATACAGTGGTATTCACCCTGATCACCATGCTTGGTGGATTCACCCCAATGATGCTAATCTAATTATTGATGGTAATGATGGTGGTATTGGAATCTCTCGTGACCGCGGTAAAACTTGGCAGTTTGATGAGAAATTACCACTGGGTCAATTCTATCATATTAATGTAGACAACCAATTGCCTTATCAAGTAATGGGTGGTTTGCAAGATAATGGATCCTGGAGCGGACCTGCTTATGTTTGGATTCAAACAGGGATTCGAAATGCTTACTGGCAGGGCGTTAGCGGGGGCGATGGTTTTGACGTAGTACCTGATCCAGAAGATCCTAACTGGGTATATACCATGAGTCAGGGTGGTTCTGTTAGCCGTTACAATAAAGCAACAGGTGATCAGTGGAGTATTCGTCCTCCAAGACCTGATGCTAAAACGCGTCAACGCTTTAACTGGAACGCTGCTATTGCACAAGATCCGTTTGACAAAAAGACCATTTATTATGGTAGCCAGTTTGTAAACAAGAGCACAGACAAAGGTGCATCTTGGACACAGATTTCTCCAGACCTTACTACCAATGACAGTGCCAAAATTGACCAAAGTAATAATGGTGGTATCTCTGTAGACATTACTGGTGCAGAGAATTTTTGTACCATTATTTGTATTGAACCATCGGCTAAGGAAAAAGATATTATCTGGGCTGGTACCGATGATGGTAATGTTCAATTAACAAGAGATGGTGGAAAAACTTGGACCAATTTCCGTGGAAAAATTCCTGGTTTCCCAGCTGGTGCTTGGGTGCCTCAAATTCGCGCTTCTAGACATAATGCAGGAGAAGCAATGGTGGTTGTCAATGACTATCGCCGTGGCGATATGAAACCTTATATTTTCCGTACTACTGATTTTGGTAAGACTTGGACCAGAATGATTGACGAGAAAAAAGTAGTGGGTTATGCACTCACTGTTTTGCAGGATCCAACTGAGCCTAATTTGATCTTTGTTGGAACTGAACAAGGTCTTTGGATTTCTTTAGACAATGGTACTAGTTTCCAACAATTTAAAAATGGCTATCCATCAGTTTCTACGTATGATTTTGCTATTCAAGAAAGAGAAGCTGATTTGGTGATTGCTACTTTTGGTAGGGCCATCTGGATCTTAGATGATATTCGTCCTTTGCGCAAAATTGCTTCTAACAAAGGAGTTGCATTTGCTAAAAAACTAACTGCATTTGAAGCGCCACAAGCATATCAAGCCAAGATTAAAAATGCACCTGGTATTGAATACAGTACCTATGGCACTTATGAGGGCGAGAATAGAAGAAGGGGTGCGCCACTTAGTTTCTATGTAAACAAAACTGCTGCTGATTCTGGTAAAAACAAAATTTCCGATACATTAACAATGCGCATTTTTGATGCTAGCAATACCCAAGTACGTCAATTACGCACCAAGGCAGATACCGGTTTTAACCGTTACTATTGGGGTATGGAAGGTAAGGGTATTCGTGCTGGCGGCGGTGGTGGCCGTGGGGGTGGAGGCGGTGGCCGATTTGCAGGTCGCAGCGGTGGAGGAAACGACGAGCCAGGTGGTTTGCCTGTTGATCCCGGCACCTATAAAGTAGTAATGAGTTTGGGTAGAGACTTAACCGATAGTATGATGATTGTGGTGAATGATGATCCTAATGCTCCAACTTCCAAAGAAGTGCGTGACGCATTACGTAAATTCAGTGCTAGGATTGATAAGAGTACTATGCGTTTGTCTTCTTTGAATGAAAAATTGACTGAAGCTGATGATGTGATCAAAAAAGTAGAAGCCAATTATGCTGGAATGAATCCCAAACAATCAGATACTTTGAAAAAAGTAGCCAAAGTAATGCTTGACAGTCTTAAAGTAATCCGCGAACAATTAAACGGAAAACCTCAAGAAAAACAAGGTTACGGTAATATTCCACAGGTAACAGTGAATAGCTTTTTGCAAGAAGCACGTAGTGCCGCAATGGGCAAGAGCAGCATTCCTGGAGCACAGGAAGAGCGTTTGATTATGGAAGCCGAGAAAATGATTGATGAGGTTGTTAAAAGAACCAATTCCTTCTTTGAGGGTCCATGGAAAGGCTATAGGGCACTGGCAGAAGCTGCTCCTATAAAAATGTTCAAGGACTATAAAGTGATTGAATAAGCCATAATTCAAATGGAAATAACAGAAACTAGGACTTAAAAAAACCTACGCTTCTTCTAAAAATCAACCGCAGTCAGTCATGGCTGCGGTTTTTTTATGCTAGTTTTGCCGCAAATATCCCTGTATGAGTCAACCCAAACTGAGCCATCTGGCCGAAACACTGATTGGATCTGAAATTGTGAAACTAGGTAATATGATCAGTGAGCGCATTCGCGCAGGTGAAACCATTTATAATTTTACTATTGGTGATTTTGATCCAAAAGTATTTCCCATTCCTTTTGAATTGGAATCAGCCATCATTGCTTCTTATCAGGAACACAATACCAATTATCCTGCGGCAGAAGGGGTATTGGATCTGCGAAAATCGGTGGGAGCCTTTTTAAAAGAATGGGAAGGCATTGATTACGCACCCAATGAAATACAAATTGCATCGGGTGGTAGACCATTGATATATACCATTTTCAAAGCCATTGTTGACAAGGGTGATAAAGTGATCTATGGTGTTCCTTCTTGGAACAATAACCACTATGTACACATGACTGATGGGGAACATTGTGTGATTGAGTGCAGCGTTGAAAATGATTTTATGCCAACGGTTGAAGACGTTGCTAAAAACATTAAAGGTGCAACCCTACTTTGTTTGTGTACCCCACAAAACCCAACCGGTACTACTTTAAGCAAGGAATCGCTGGAAGCCATTTGTGATTTGGTCTTGGCAGAGAATGCCACACGCGGAGAGGGTGAAAAGAAACTCTATCTGATGTTTGACCAAATGTATTGGACCTTAACCTACGGTACTACCGAGCACTATAATCCCATTACCCTACGCCCTGCTATGAAAGAGGTTACCGTTTTTGTAGACGGTATTTCCAAAGTCTTTGCTGCTACAGGTGTGCGTGTGGGTTGGGCACTGGGACCAGAAACCGTGATTGCCAAAATGAAAGCTATTCTTAGTCATTTGGGTGCTTGGGCTCCTATGGCAGAACAAAAAGCTGTAGCCAAATACTTGTTGCAAAAAGAAGCCATTGAAGTGTATTTGAAGCATTTTAAAATGGAAGTAGAATTCCGTTTGCGCAGAATCTATGAAGGTTTTATTGGGTTAAAAGCAAAAGGATTTTCTGTTGATGCAGTTGCTCCTCAAGCTGCTATTTACTTGACTATTAAGATTGACCTAGTAGGTAAAACTACAGCTGAAGGAAAAACACTGGATACCCAAATGGAGGTTACTTCTTATATTCTTGCAGAAGCTAAATTAGCCGTAGTGCCTTTTTCTGCTTTTGGTGGTGGAGCAAACAACCCATGGTATCGTTTAAGTGTTGGTACTTCTAAGAAAGAAGAGATTCCACAAATGCTGGAAAAATTAGAAGAAGCCTTGGGCAAATTGCAATAGTAATACTTGGTGCTAACATTTTCATAATCTTAAGTTCATATTGGCTTAACAGACCCCATCTATTTTCGGGTTTCCAAAAAAAAACGAAAATGAGAAAAGGATTTGTTGTTCTATGCACTTTGGCATTATTTGCTTGTAAGAAAACTGAAACAGTGCCGTCATTAGACGAAACAGTTAATGAAGACCTAGCATCTTATACAGAAATAGCATCACTCAATCTTGGTGGAGTTGGATCTGCCGAGATTACTACCTATGATGCACTTACCAAAAGATTATTTGCTGTAAATAATGGTACTTTAAATAAGATAGACGTGATTGACATGTCTAATCCTGCTAGTATTAAAGTATTGGAATCTATTAGCATGGCTCCTTATGGTGGTTATGTAAATAGTGTGGATGTAAACAACGGATTTTTGGCTGCTGCTATTGAATCTACTAATAAACAAGCTGCAGGTAAAGTGGCGGTTTTTAATACCAGTACTTTAGCACTTGTAAAAGAAATTACAGTTGGTTCTCTGCCAGATATGGTGGTGTTTAGCCCTAGTGGCCGTTTTATTTTAACGGCTAATGAAGGCGAACCCAATGATGCATATACGGTAGATCCTGAAGGAACAGTTTCTATTATTGATGTTCAAAATAACTATTCGGTTAAGACTATTAATTTTTCTGCATTTAGTGGGCAGGCTGCGGCCCTAGCTGCAAAAGGATTCCGCATTTTTGGACCAGGTAAAAATTTCTTAAACGATATTGAGCCTGAGTATATTACTATTTCTGAAGACAGTAAGACTGCTTTTGTAACCCTTCAAGAAAATAATGCCATTGCTGAGTTGGATATTGAAAGCGCCACTTTTACCAAAATCACCCCGCTTGGTTTTAAAGACTATAACTTGGCTATCAACGCCACTGATATGAGTGATAGGGATAATGCAGTAGGAGTGTTGAACCCTTGGAAAGTATTTGGGATGTATATGCCCGATGCTATTACCAATATGACTTATGGTGGTACACGTTATTTGTTTACTGCTAATGAAGGTGACTCTAGAGAATACACAGGTTTTTCAGAAATGAAAAGGGTAAGTGCTTTGACTTTGGATGCTACTGCATTCCCTAATGGAGCAACACTAAAAACAGATGCACAATTAGGTAGGTTGAATGTGACCACCACATTGGGTGATACAGATAACGATGGTGATTTTGATGCTTTGTATAGTTTTGGATCAAGGTCTTTTAGTGTATGGAATGCAAGCACTGGTGTTCAAGTATTTGATAGTAAAAATGAATTGGATGTTAAAGCAAAAGAATTAGGTGTCTACGACGATGCACGCAGTGATGATAAGTCTGTTGAACCAGAAGTCATTACCATTGGCCGTGTAGGTAGCAAAATGGTGGCTTATGTTGGAATGGAAAGAGTAGATGCAGTTGCAGTATATGACGTAACTGACCCTACCAAGCCTAGCTTTATTAAAATGTTCAAAACAGGTGACGCACCAGAAGGTGTATTATTTATTTCTGCATCTAAAAGCCCTATTCAACAGAGTTTAGTGGTTGTTAGTAGTGAAAATGATGGCTTGATTAAAATTTACAAAGCCAACAAATTATAGTAGCAGTTTTTGGATTTATAAAGCCGTCACAGATAACTGTGGCGGCTTCTTTTTTTGACAAGTCTTTGTCAAAAGCTATCTTTAGTTTATGGCAAAAAGCAAACACTATTATATTCGTAGGTTTCACCGCTATTTTGGGGTGATCCTTGGGATTCAGTTTTTTCTTTGGACCCTTGGTGGTTTATATTTTAGTTGGAGTAATATGGATGAGATCCATGGTGACTTACAAAAAAAGTCTGTACCATTATTATCCTCAAATATTAGTTTAGTTTCTCCTTCGGTTGTTTTAGATAGTATTAAGCGCATACATAGAATTGACTCATTGGTCTCCATAGAGCTGATAGAAATCTTAGGCAAACCCTTTTATCAAATCAGGTGTGTATCTGCTATTAACCATGCAGCCATGGGACATACAACCATGCCTTCTATGAATCATTTAGCCGATGCCATTACTGGTAAATTGCGTGGGGCGCTTTCTGAACAAGAGGCCATCGCGGTAGCAAAAGCTAGATACAATGGAAGCCCTGTGGTTAAAACTGTGGAATATTTAACCAATACCAATGGGCATCATGAATACAGAGAGAGTCCACTTCCTGCCTATGCCATCAGTTTTGAAAAACCCATGCATACCACGGTCTATGTGTCTTCTGAATTAGGAACGGTTCAAAAATTCCGCAATGACAAATGGCGTGTCTTTGATTTTCTTTGGATGTTACACACCATGGATTTTGAAAAAAGAGATAATATTAGCAACTGGTTATTGCGCGCCTTTTCCATCTTTGGTTTGCTCACCGTGATCAGTGGGTTTGTGCTCTTTTTTATTAGTGCTAAATGGGGCAAAAAACCCATCTAATTATTTTGATGCAAATGGTGGACGAATCACCCAACTATGCTGTTGTTGTTTACGAATGACCATCCAATAAAAAAAGAATCCCGTTGTAGCAATTTGCAATGCAGGAACTATCCAACCAGGAAGACTATTGCTTAGGTTGATTAATAGTCCATCTGTATGAAAATCGCCAAAGCCTATTAAAGCCGGTAGGCGATAGAAATAATAACAGGATACACCAGCTGCGGCGAAAATGCTTACCAGTCTTTGTTCATTCTTTTGAGAGACCATCATGGAGGAAATGATGTAAATAATGCTAGAAACTATAAAACCTAAAAGCGGTAATTTATAAACTCCCAATATATTGGTCCAATTAAATATCTGTTCATCAGGCACATGAAACCAACCCCAGATAAATCCTGGCAAACCACCTACAATTAGTAAACCACTTAACTGATGATACAAGGTTCGCTTGGTAGAAATAGGGTGAATATTGGGTGTACTGTCTGGGCAAGGCACAACACAGTTTTGACATACCGTACAATGTGCATTTGGAACTGTAAATAAAGTGTTTCCGCCATAGAGTTTCTCAACGGGGTGAACAGGACAAAGACCAGAACACCAAGCAGACTTCCATTCAAAATAAAATCCCATGATCATGCCCAAAACCACCATGGCCATAATGAGAGATGCAGTTGCTATTCCACTATTGTTAAATACCGCGTGTCTTAATGGTACAATGGTATAGAGCATCATGATAGCTAACAGGTTTAACTTGCCTAATTGAACGGCAGTTAATTTTTTTCTTTCAGAGAGTCCAAAATGTCTAGGCATTAAATTGGTAGTAGCCAGTGGACAGATATTGCGCCAAACGCCTGTAGCCAAAACAAATAAAGCCGGTGCCACAGGAATCAACATATTCCAAAAAAGCGTTAGGCCTAAATCTGGAAAGAATACTAAACAAATCATGATGGCAGCACCTACCAACCATACTGCAGCCTGTATAGCGCGCCACAAATAAAAGTTTTGCTCTGATAATTGTTTTTCAGGATGAAACCTGCGTTCTGATGCTGACATGTTTCTGTATAATTTTCAATTTGGCTAAGCGGATTGAAAATTAAAAGAACCATCAATAAAAATTCATGACTTTTCTCATAATTGATGTATAACAGGTTTATTGACCCAGAGTTGAAAGGGTTTCTAAGCCTATTTTTCCATAATTGGCATAAATATGGCTAGTAATTTCTGCATTCAGGTTTATGGGATTTGTGATTCCTGAGAATTTACTAATCAGTTTAATTTGCTCTTTAATTTCTGTTGTATTTGATAATACCGGTATAAATTCAGCCAACACACTTGACCTTGCTGTACCTGATTCTTTTGATTGGTAACAGAGCATGGCTTTTTCAGTATGGCTAGTTCCATCTATAAATAATTCTGGTTTGAATTGCAAGCCTTGTTCGTTTTGATCTACTTTTCTAGTGATGGTTTTGCCATTGAGCTGGTATTGGACAAAGAAGAAATTTCCGGCTGCTAATTTGTAAGTACCGTTAACGGGAAGGGCTTGATCTGACAATAAAAGAATCCGGTTATTGGTTTCTTCTGAACGGAAATAGGTCTTTGGGTCATATCCCTCAAATAGAAATGCGCGTGTGCTTAGGTGATAGGTATTGGCTACAGGCAATAAACTTGATTTTAATACTGCCAACAGTTCACCCTCTTCATTTGCCTTTCCTTGGGTTGCGCTGATTTCAAATCGGCCCTTGCCTGGACTAATGCAATTGAGTTTGCAGGTCTTGTCTTTGAATATAAGTTTATCCTCAGCCAAAATTTTATCTCCTGGTTTAAGTGGCAGTTTGGTTCTTTGCAATACCACGGTTCCTTTTAAAAAAGTAACATAGTACTGCTCAGTTTGTGACAAAGCAAACAAAGGGAATGCTAATAAGGCAAATAGAAGTTTTTTCATCAGTTGAAATTGAAATAGGTTTCACGAATTTCTAGGAACCAGGTTTTTAATTGACTAAAATGCCAATCAGATTTTCTAAGCTGTATAATAAACCTAAGCGTATTTACATATAGGGTTAACACCAAAACCTGTATATGTTGTTTGAATAGTAGATAGGAAATAATAGACAGAATGGATAAGAAAGTGGCGCTTCTCAAAAGCGGAATCCAAAGATTGGCATATTGATGCGTAATGGGGTCCGGTTCAGGAAACAACATACGTCTTGAGAAAAAAGTAAAACCCACCAATAAAAAAATCCACCACCACAAACTAATTAAGTGTTGGCCGTCCATTAGACTTAAATACACATTTAATAGAATTAATGTACCTGGTGTGCTTCCATAAATAGTTTCATGGGTATCATTATTAAAATCTCCCATGATAATAAAACGATGCTTTAAAAAATCATTGGCAATGACTTCTTCAGGAAGCAGCATTAACTCTGAAAGATTGATTACTGGGTACTCACCTTCATCCATTAACTCATGGGTACGAATCTGATAATCTATAATTAAGGAATTCATCACGGGTCTAGATCCTTGAAAATACCAGCCAAACTTCTGTTTCAATTCTTTGCCACTGATTTGTTGGTACATATAAACCGGTAGGGTTGGTACCGTTTTATTTTGAAAGAGCTTGAATTTTAAAAATCCGCCATTCACCATTTCGTAATCGGCAATAGCAGATGGTACTTGAATGGCTAAGGATTCGGCTTTTCCTGAATCTGAGAGTTGTGCTGGAAAAACAATTCTATGCAAACCCTTAACACTTTCCTGCAAAGCACTGTCAGCATCTGAACTGCCTTTGAGCAATACATCACAAACGGTGTATTTGATACTATCCTGATGCTTTTTTAAGACCTGGAAAAAATCGGCTAGTAATTGTCTGTCAGTAATGATATCCTTGCCCGTGCCCTCCTCTCTTGGTATCAATGCTTTGTCATAAGCTAGGTTGATAAAGAGATAATCCTTTTTTGGAGGTTCTTCATCCATCTTCAAAACCACCCTCTTGAAAATACTACTCCATTGTACCAATAGCTTTTCATCGCCGTAGGTAAAGCTAGAGTTGAGCCATAAGGTTGAGAATGCCATTAATAAAAAGGCATGCGCAAAACTGATGGTCCATTTTTTTCTCGGTGTCAACTACTGAATGTTTAATTAAATATAAGTTGCTTTATTTCTTAGTAAAAATAAAATCGCCACCCACATGCCCAGCCAACTCCAGCGTACCATACCTAGGTTCTGTTTTAGACTCAGTCATCACAGCTTCTAGAATTTGGTTGATAAACATTTTTTGGGCAGTTAGGTATTTTTCCTTGTTATTATTTAATGCTTTGATCAGGTATTTCATGAAAATGGATTCATCAGGCACTTCTGTGTCATTGCCAGAAGTAATGGCTATTCTACTGATTTTTTCTTCCATTTCCTGAATGGGTTTAGGTGTTGCATCATTTAACCCTCTTGTTTTAAATACAGATCCTGAGAAACAGGCATCGGTAATCAGTAGTGTATGCCTAGATGGAATCTTTGCAACCAAGTCTAATACCGTTTTATTGGGTAACCAGGTGTTAGGGTCATTCCTTTTTGCATCTGTCATTAACCAGTAGCCCTTCTTTTCTTTTTCTACCCAAATGCCATGACCTGCATAAAATATAAGGAGATTGTCTTCTGGTTGTAATTGTGCGGTTAATTCCAAGAGTTGACGTTTTACATCATCTGTTCCTGGATTAAATAACTGAATTACATTTTCATCTGAAAAATTATAGGTTGATTTTAAAATAATTTTTAATTTAACTGCGTCTGCAATGGGGTTGCTTAATGAGGGAATATTGGCGTCTGTATAATTTTGTGCACCAATGAGTAGGCAATAATTTTTGCCTATTTTTTCAATGACTGGAATGATTACTTCATTAACAGCAGCAACTATAGGTTTTGAAACTAATCGTTCTACCTCAAATACCTGTACCCCTCTGTTTCCTACTATATCTGTGGCAATTACAGTCACTTGATTTATTCCTTCTTTTAATAGAACCTCTCCCCAAAAGTCGCCAGACTTTTGAGCATAAACAATCTTGCTATTGATACTCACTTCTTTAATACCAGAGATATCATTAGCAATTCCTTTTATTAATACATTTGCAGAGGCGGTGGTTACTTTTAAACCCCTTTTTGGTGAGGGCTCAAGTAAGTTAATAGTTGGAGCTGTTTTATCGGTTGACACTGATGTTCCAATAATGGTCTCCAATTTTACAATTGCTTCTTTGGTTGGTTCATAATCTGGATTGGTTAGCAAAGAGATATTGTAATTGTCTTTTGCTTTTTCAAACTGCTGCAAACCGGTATAGGCATCACCCATTAGTTTGAAAATCTTCCAACGATCTATAAGGTTACCGCTGCCATACATTTCTGGTCTTATATTTAAAGCGCTATCTAGATTTGTTAATGCAAATTGATAATTCTTTTTATTCAAATCAATAATGGCTAGATAATAATATAGCTCATTAAATAAGGCCTCTTTTTTAAAAGTAGTAAATAGGAATTTCTTATAAGCTTCTAGGTTTAAGAGTGCCTTTTCATTTTCACCAGTGGTTGCATATATTTTAAAACTATAATAATATTTTGTATTGGTATGAAAACCAGTAAGTTTTTCGGCGTATTTTAATGAGTTTGTAAAATCGCCACTTTCAAAATATACTTGTGCTAAGTTGGTATTTCTAATATCATCTGTAAAAAAACGAGTCTTTGGAAACTCATTTAGTAATTGAATAGCTTTTGCATAATTTTTTCTTTCTAATTCAAGTACCCATTTAAATTGCTCTATTTGAATGAACTCCAAATCTGCTTTAAAAGCAGTACTGGTGTTTTTGAGTTGTATCTGACTCAAAGATTCAAGAATTGTTATTTTACTTTTAAAGTCACCAAATTCTTGATTTATCTGGAACGCAAAAAAAGTAAAATAAACTTTTGCCCTGTCTACGTCAATCTTTTCCAAACCAATTACTGGTTTTCCATCAATAGTCTTTGACGCAACACGCTCTGGTACAATAATGGTTTCTGAACCTTGTTGGTCTATTTGTACAAACAAAAGAGCCATTAACTCACTGGCTGTTTTACCATTAGAATTTTGATACAAAACTTTTGCATATTGGTAAACGTTTACAGTAGGATATATTTTAATAGATAGCCTAATCAATGAATCAGCCAATTTAATCTCACCTGCTTTTAACTGTTTAATGGCTTCATTTGCCAATACTATTGCCTTATCATAATTTTCTGTGTTGAATAAAGGTTTTGCACTATTAGCTACTGCTGTTTCGGGAACAATATTTTTCTGATCATTCTTTTTTTTGGAAGAAAATAATTGTGTTTGCCCATTAAAAGAAATCAAAATCAATAAATAAACAAAAAGCAGTTTTTTTAGCATCAATTATTTTTTAGTAAAAATGAAATCCCCACCAACATGCCCTGCTAGTTCCAACGTGCCATATCTTGGTTCTGTTTTTGTTTCGGTCATTACGGCCTCGATGATTTGCGTGATGAACATTTTTTGTGCAGTAAGATATTTTTCTTTGTTTTCAGATAAAGCTTTGATAAGGTATTTCATAAATACACTTTCATCGGGCACTTCTGTATCATTGCCGGATGTAATGGCCACACGGCTTATCTTTTCGTTCATACTAACAATAGAAGCAGGTGCATCTTTACCTATGCTTCTAGTTTTAAAAACCCCGCCGGAAAAACATGCATCGGTAATCAGCAAAGTGTGACGGGTAGGTAGTTTTGCAATCATATTCAAAACATCTTTGTTAGACACCCAGGTTTCTGTATCATTTCTTTTGGCGTCCGTCAATAACCAATACCCCTTCTTTTCTTTTTCTACCCAAATTCCATGACCAGCATAAAAAATAATTAAATTATCCTCCGGTTGCAGTACCTCAGATAATTGTTGGAATTGTTGACGGAAGTTTGATTTTTCAGGGTTGTTTAAAAGAAACAAATTATCCTCCTTGAATCCGTAGTTTTTTTTAAGGACTAATTTCAACTTCACGGCGTCTGTTACTGGGTTTTCCAGCGAAGGAATTGAAGGATCATCATAATTTTGACTAGCAATGAATAAGGCATAGTTTTGTCCGTCCTTCACTGCAATTATCTCATCTTCTTTAACCGCAACCGTTGCAGGAGGCTGTTCTATCTCAATGGTTTTAGTTGCTACATTACCCGCCATATCTATAGCTTTAATTACCACGGTATTTGTACCTTCCTTTAATGAAATGTTGCCCCAAAAATCACCTTCTTCTTTTGCATAAGCAGGTGAGTTATTGATAAGCACAGATTTTAATCCAAAAGAATCTTTGGCAATACCCTTTATCATAATATCTGTGCCCTTGGCTGTAATTTTTAAACCACGTGTTAATGCCGATGGTTCAGTGATTGAAATTTCAGGAGGCGTTTTGTCTGATCTTCTTTCTGATATAACTTTTCCCTGCAGTCTTGCAAGTCCAAGAACTGCCGGCTCATAGTCAGGATAATAAACAAGCGCTGCCTCATAATCCTGTTTAGCCTTGGTGACGTCTCCTAAGCCCTCATAGGCTTTTGCCCTGTAAGTATAAGTGCTAAATTGATCAATAGGGTCAATATTATACCATAAAAATTTACGTGGTTTTAATGCACTCGTAAACAATGAAACCGCTTCTTTAAATTGCTTCTTAAGCATTGCATTTCTCCCATCAAGGGTTGCAAAAAACCTGTTATTGGCAGTTCCTTTTTTTGCCTTGTTCATGTATTCTTCAGACTTGGCAAAATCTCCTTTTACACAGTGACTAATGGTCAGCATATAATTGCCACACCATTTAGATGCAAAAAAATCGCCGCCGTTTTCTGCAACTTTAGTAGCAATAACAATCGCTTCATCAACTTCATTTTTTAGAAGCAAAGAATAAATTTGAGAAAAGAACTGCCCCCTTTCAGATTTATCATAAGTTTTTAATGCGGTATAATAAGCATCGAGTGTGGCATGATCTTCTGATAAAAAACCTACTTCCAACAAACTCTCTGATAGGGTTCCAAGATTGGGACTAGCCATTAATTTAAAAGAATTATCAAAGCCGTCTATATGCTTGTTGAGTAATTCTAAACCTGTTAACAGTGCAGTACGAGGATTTCCTTTCTGAAGGTTGATATTGATCTTCTCATAATATGCATTAAACAACATGTAATTAATATCCTTCTGCCTTAGACCACAGTTTGAAGCGCTCGCTCTAGACAAGGATTGAATATTTTCATCAAAGAGCTTGTTCGCCCCTTTGATATCTGCGATATCAAATTTTTTATTTGCAAGTTCTGTTAAGGACGAACCACATGGAGATTGCGAGTGTGCTTCTCTATAAAGTTTTTCAGACTCTTTAAAATCTTCATTTTTCCAAAGCTCCCTTGCCTGTTTTAATATTTTTTCAACCCCGTTTGAGTTTTGTCCTTGTATGTTTCCCATACAAAGAAGAAATAAAATAAAAAGAGATACCTTACATCTTAACATATACAGGCTGTTTTATTTTTTTATGAATATATAATCGCCACCCACATCTCCCACATTTTTAATAGCAGCATATTGCGGCTAAGTCTCAGAAATATTTATGATGGCTTCATAAAAACTGTCAAATATTTCTTGAAATCTGGGACTTTACCTTTTAATAAATATAAAATCACCTCCCTCATCACCCGCCTCTTTAATCTCGCCATATTGCGGCACCTGCCCATTTGCACTGTTGTTTATAACGGCCAGTTTAAAGCTCGAAAACAATTGCTCTGCCGATAAGTATTTCTCCGAATTTTGCTTTAAACGCTTTACCAGGTATTCAATGAAAACACTTTTATCAGGTACTTCTTTAAGCGCACCACTTGTCATTGCTTTTCTACTTGGTAGTTCATACAATTGTTTAATAGCAACACTCGCTGTTGGCCCTAGGGAACGTGTTTTAAAAATACTTCCGGCAAAACAAGCATCAGTAATTAATAAAGTATGTTTACTTGGCATAATGCTGATGTATTCTTTCAAATCTGCATTACTTAACCACGATGCACGGTTGTTCACATAAGCATCTGAAGGGTACCAATAACCTTGTTTCCTTACCTCATCCCAATTACCATGGCCGGCATAAAAAATAACCAAGTTATCTTCTGATTTAATTTTTGTAGCCAACATTTCAAATGAATTAAATACTTCTTGCCTGGTCGGGTTTTTCAACAACTTTACGTTTTCATTTTCAAAAGTGTACTGTCCAAGAAGTGCTTGGGCTAACGAAGTTGCATCTTGCACAGGGTTATCAAGGTCTGGTATAGCAGGATCAAGATAGTTCTGCACACCAATAATTAAAGCATAGTATTTTCCTTCCGCTGCAATAGTATTCCTTACAGGAATGATATCTTCCTGTGTAATTGTAGCAGCACTTCTTGTAACAGTGAAATCGTATTCACTTTTGTTCATTTTTATATCCGAAGCCTTTACTGTAATTTTATTTTCACCGACCGCCATCGGAATATCTGCTCTAAAATTTCCCTGCTCATCAATGTTTGCTGTTGCCCCGTTTACAGTTACTTCATAAATGCCGCTTTCATCTGTTACTTTTCCAATTACGGTTAGTTGCTTGGAACCCTCACCTATTTTCAGGCCCCTAGTATTTGGCGGACTTGTAATGACAATGGTCGGTGAAGTTTTGTCAATTTTATTTTTAGTAGCAATGTCCGCTTCTATCTGCGATACTAAAGCCTTACCGAGTTCCTGATAATCAGGGTTTCTTGCTTTTACTGATGAATATACGCTTTCTTCCGCTGTTTTTTTCGCTTTATCGAGCCACCCTAGTTTATATTGTATCCTCGCTTGCAGCAGAATTTTCCAAAATGCATCTGGGTTTTTCTCAACGTCTTTTTCTACCCATAATAAGGCACGATTAAGGTCTTTATCATTTTCATAAAAGTAACCTGCCGCAGTAAATAGGCTTTTATCAATTGAGCCATCCGCTTCTGCATCATTTATTGCTTTCATTATTATTGGGTCATAATCACACTTCACAGTTATTAGATAAGATTGCTCTAAAATGTCTAATTTAAGCCACAGCATTTTCTGATCATTCGCCAAGCGAAAAAAGTTCATTGCATAACCATGTGCCATATTATTCATCGCATCATCGAATGATGCTTTTTGCGGAGTAATGTATTTATCAATCCCATTTCCGATTATCCTTATCCTGTTTTTTTTTATATCAGGCCGAAGTTCATATTGGCCCGGCTTTAATAACTCTCCGCCAAAATCTGATTCTTGTTTAATTCCTATTGTACCTCCTACAAATTCTCCTTCGGTGTTGATCGTAGCAGGAGAAGCACTATAGTTGTATGATATTTCTGATAAGCCAAACGACTGTTGTGAGCTGATGTTAACTGTACCTGCGCCGCTATTATTTGTTTTTACGGAGAAAGGAATCTGTACCAAAACTTTATCCAAGCCTATCTGTATCACCCCGGAATTGGCGGTTGTAGACTTTGCATTTACAGTAAATGTTTCAACAGTGTTATTGAGTAATATTGGCGTAACAGTAAGTTTTACTGCTTCTTTACTTATATCATATTTATCAGGAACGCCCCAAGAAGTCAAATCGGTATAGAGTGCGATATCCCAGGAATATTGACCCGGCCATGTTAAGATTAGGTATGTTCCTCTAATTATTGTCTTGCCTTTTATCATAACGTCATCATTAAAAGTAACTTTTGTTCCGTCATTAGCGCCTGTTCTCCAAATTTTTCCATAAGGAAAAAGTGCATCACCTTGATCACCGAACATTACCCTGTTTTTACGCATAATTCTTGAGTAGGCAACACCAATTTTTGTAAAATTCAGATCGGTTTGTATGTTCTCTTTTGGACTTGGAGAAGGAATTTTTATCGTGCCAGTCGTCTGCGCAAATGTTGATACAGTCAGAAATAATAATACAGAAAAAATTATTTTCATCTTTAGAATTTTTTAAATCTTTTATTTTTAATCCGTTTATTATTTTTTTACAAAAACAAACTAACCACCCTCATCACCCACATCTTTTATTGCAGCATATTGCGGTGAAGTATTTGAGTTGCTTAATATGGCCATATAAAATCATTTATCACCTACCTCAATATAAATATAAAATCCCCTCCCTCATCACCCGATTCCTTGATCTCACCAAATTGAGGTACTTGTCCGTTAGCACTATTATTGATTACTGCAATTCTTAGAGTTGAATAGAGCTGTTCTGCTGAAAGGTATTTTTCTGTGTTCTGTTGCAATCGTTTTACTAGGTATTGAATAAATACACTTTGGTCGGGAACTTCTTTCAACGTTCCACTGGTCATGGCTTTTCTACTGGGGAGTTCATACAGCTCTTTTACAGCCCTGCTAGCACCAGCCATAACGGAACGGCTCTTGAAGATACCGCCAGAGAAACATGCATCAGATATTAGTAGTGTGTGTTTAGACTTAATGGCACTGATATACTCTTTTAGATCAGCATTGGTTAACCAGGTAGAACGGTTTTGTCTTCTTGCATCTGAAGGAAACCAATAACCTTGGTTGCGGGCCTCGTCCCAGAATCCATGACCTGCATAGAATATGAGTAGGTTGTCTATGTTTTTTACTTTTTTAGAAAGCAACTCCAACGCTTCAAATAATTGGTCTCTGGTTGGATTCTTTAAGAAATTGACGTCTTGTTTGTCAAAAGTATAGTTGGTTATTAGTGTTTGATACAAGGAATTGGCATCGGCCACCGGCCTATCAAGGTCATTAATAGATTCGTCTTTGTAATCCTGTACCCCAATGATTAAAGCATAATACTTGCCTTTTGCTTCTACGGTAGTTGTATTAATTGGAATGATATCCGTATCTGTAATTACGGGTGTTAAAGGCGCTGCTGGTGCCCCTGCCTGTCTGTTAATGCTAAAATTAAACACCCCCTTATTCATTTTGGTATCTGTTGCAGCAACTGAAAGGGCGTTATCGCCAATGGCAAGTGGTACTGTGGCAGAGAAATTGCCAGAGGCATCTACCTGGGCTTCAATGCCATTGACCAAAACTTCATAAATACCACTTGGGTCAGTAGCTTTACCTGTGATGATGGTGCTTTTATTTTTTTGAACCACTTTTAACCCACGAGTCACTTGCGGACTTGTGATGACTATGGTTGGGGCAGTTTTATCAGTACTTGTTGGAACTACTACTTTAGGAACTACTACGGTTGATTTGCCATTGTCTTTTGCAGCTCCATTGCCTAACGCTAGTAATGATCTACTTACTTCTGGTTGAATGGAATTGATGGCTAATGATTGATTGTATATCTGTTTAGCTTCTTCTTTCTTATTTAATTTCTCCAAAAGAAATCCTTTAAGAGAAAGCATATTTACATAATCCGTTTTGGAAATTTCTGTTACGGCTGTGCCATGTTCTGTTAGTGCTTTTTCAACCTGTTGAAGGGCAATTTCATAATCACCATTGGGAATATTTTCCGCAGCAGCTTGTACATAGTATTGATAATATTTCCAGTTTTCATCCTTTGTATATGTATTTACGTCATTCCCCATGGAAAGCTGATAATACTTTCTGGCTTCCTCAAATTGCTGCATCCGAACAAGTGGAGCTACCAAACTTATATAGATATACCCCAGTTTTGGATTTATGGACAAACACTTTTTTAAATCTTTTACGGCTGATTCATAATCTCCTTTTGCACAATAGGCACTACTTCTAGATCTATATGCTAAGACAAAAGATTCAGGGGATAAGGCAATTGCTGAAGAATATTCTTCAATAGCATTATCAAATTTATTCATGCTTTGAAACAAATTCCCCTTATCTAAATACGCATTAGAATTCTTAGGGTTAAGTTTTATAGATTCATTAAAATCAAGTAAAGCTTGATCATACTGTTTAAGTTTTGAATAGGAACGACCTCTTTCCCTTAATAAAACATCTTTTAAAGAGTCAACATTTTGTTCCAATCCTTTTGTAAGATCTTCAATGGCCAAATAGTATTTGTTCATCCTATTATAATAAAAACCCCTATACCACAAAAGCGTTAAATTAGTTGGTGCTTTTTTTAGTAAGTCGCTTGCGTATTTGATTGCTTCGTCCTTTTTCCCATCGTTATAGAGCTCAGTTATTTTTTTTGTGAATATTTTTTCATCAGGAAGCACTTTTTCTGGATCATAGTCGGCAGAGAGGTATTTGATTCTCAGATAATCCACCGAAATGCTTTGTCCTTTGCCGTCTATGTCAAATCCAAAAAAGTTGCCCAGCTTCTCCATTTTTTCAGTTTCATGTATTAATGCATCGTCAACATAATAGCGATAAACTGATCCAATTTTTTCTAATTTAATATTATAAGATTCACCAATTCTTTTGTTTTTGATTGGCAGGTGTTTGAAGTCTGTACTGGATCTAACTTGGGCAGCATTGTATATAGAAATAAATCCGTAAGTACCATTATACACTTCTAAGGTTGTGTTGTAAATGGTGGTACCTGTTGGCGCAAAAACAACTAGTCCAAAATATTTACTATCGCCAAGATATTCAATAGCTATAGAGGTTTCTAGTCTAAAATTTCTATTGGTGTTGATGACCATTTCCTGTTTAACCGTACTATAAGAAGCGGCAATTTGTTTCCTATCTGAATTTAAATACAGCCTACCATTTCTGATTTCAGATTTGCACATGGCATTATTACCCCAAGTGCCAGAGCCATCAAATTCATTGTTATAAATAACTTCTTCCTGAGCAGAAATGTTAGAAACAAGTAGGCATAACAATACAGTAATTGTTGAAAATAGACGCATGGCGAAATTATTTTTTGATAAACACAAACTCCCCACCTTCATCACCCACATTTTTAATGGCTGCGTATTGAGGAGAGGTTTCAGAATTATTTAGAATAGCTTCATAAAAACTATCAAACAACTTTTTAGCTGTTAGATATTTTTCTCTGTTCTCTTTTAAGTTCTTTTTCAGGTAGTACACAAACTTGCTATTATCTGGAACGGGTTCTAAGTTGCCACTGGCCATAATTTTGCGGCTAGGTACTGAGTACTGTTTTTGTACTCCAATACTG
>JBEAPC010000241.1:0-4829 GCA_041164585.1 Bacteroidota bacterium | reverse complement strand
TCAAGTTGATGAAATTGCTGAATTAATCCAAGAAGGGTCAGATGCCTATGATGGCATTTGTTTGCATTATTTTATACAATACCAACTCCATTTACAACTTAAATCAGCCACTGAATATGCCCATCAAAATGGCATTATTGTAAAAGGAGATATTCCCATTGGTATTTATCGATATGGCGCAGACGCATGGCAACATCCTGAGTTATATCATATGGGTATGCAGGCAGGAGCTCCTCCAGATGGTTTTGCAATAAAGGGTCAGAATTGGGGTTTCCCAACCTACAATTGGCAAAAAATGTTGGAGAATGGCTTTGCTTGGTGGAAACAAAGATTTGAGCAAATGCATTACTATTTTGATGCATTTAGAATTGACCATATTCTAGGATTTTTTAGAATTTGGAGCATTCCTATGGATGCCGTAGAAGGCATTATGGGTTATTTTGTACCTGCTATTCCTATTCATATAAACGAATTCAATAGCAAACATATTTGGTTTGACTTTTATAGATATACCAGCCCTTATATCAATGAAAATATTTTGTGGGAGATCTTTGGGTATGATAATGAAACGGTAAAACAACAGTTCCTTGAAAAGGACGGATTTGGAGGATACAAACTGCAAGCTGTTTTTAATACTCAACGCAAAGTTGAAGCCCATTTTAGTTCATTACCACAAGATGATTTTCATCAAAAACTAAAACAAGGATTGTATGATTTAATTAGCAATGTACTTTTATTTGAGGTGCAGGGTTCACAAGGTCAACAATTCCATTTTAGATTTGGAATGGAATCAACCAGTTCATTCCGAAACCTAGATAGTCATACACAAACTGAATTAAAAAGTTTGTACTTAGATTATTTCTTTAAAAGACAGGACGATTTTTGGAAGCAAGAAGCTATGCAAAAATTGCCAGCATTAAAGAGGGTCACCAATATGTTGGTTTGTGGTGAAGATTTGGGTATGGTGCCATCCTGTGTTCCTGATGTAATGCAGCAATTGGGTTTATTGAGTTTAGAGATTCAACGGATGCCCAAAGATTCTCAAAAGCAATTTTTTCACCCCAATGATGCGCCTTATTTAAGTGTAGTTACCCCATCTACCCATGATATGAGTACCATTAGAGGCTGGTGGGAAGAAGATAGAACGGCTACCCAACAGTTTTATAATAATGAATTAGGTCAATGGGGTGAAGCGCCTTTTTTCTGTGAAGCATGGATTAACAAAGCCATTGTTTTGCAGCACTTATATTCTCCTGCTATGTGGAGTGTATTTCAATTGCAAGATCTTCTTGGAATGGACGTTACACTGCGTAGAGAGAATCCCAATGATGAACGCATTAACATTCCAGCTAATCCTCAACATTACTGGAGGTATCGCATGCAAATGACTTTGGAACAACTCAAAGAAGCAACTAATTTTAATGAAAGTTTTGCCCAGTCTATACAAGCAAGCGGCAGATAGTTAACCGTTGAATGTTTTAAACATCTTGGCATGATATTGCAATATTGGCAAAAGGAACTTCCATTTAAATACCCGTTTACTATTTCTAATGGCAGAACCAAAACCCATCAACCTTCTTTGGTGGTGGCACTTTCCATAGGAAATTTTATTGGCTTTGGAGAAGCGCCTGCTATAGGTTATTACAATATTACCGTAGAGCAAATGGTGGCCGATTTGGAATCTAAAAAACAAATGGTTGAAAAATTTGCACTAACAGATCCAGAAAGGTATTGGCATTATTTGCACCACCTCTTTCCTGAGAATCCATTCTTGGTTTGTGCATTAGACATGGCGGCTTGGGATTTGTTTGGTCAAATGAAGGGAAAGAAGCTCTATCAGTTGTGGAATACAGCTTGGGAAAACACACCTGTAACTGATTATACCATTGGGATAGATAGTATTGATACAATGCTGTCTAAAATGAAAGAGCAGCCATGGCCTATTTATAAGGTCAAATTGGGTACAGACCAAGATATTCCTATTATCAAAGCACTTAGGGCTGCAACAGATGCTGTTTTAAGAGTAGATGCCAATGCAGGATGGACTTTGGAAGAAGCCCAAGAAAAAATTCCTCAATTAGCGGAACTTGGGGTTGAAATGATTGAACAACCACTTGCTAAAGACAATTGGGAGGGGATGAAACAGTTATTTCAGGAATCTCCATTGCCTTTATTTGCAGATGAATCCTGTGTGTTTGAACAAGACGTATTGCGTTGTGCCAATCATTTTCATGGTATCAATATAAAATTGACCAAATGTAGTGGACTTACACCCGCTAGAAGAATGATTCAAAAAGGCAGGGAATTAGGATTGAAAATTATGATGGGTAGTATGAACGAATCTAGTATTGGAGCTGCCGCAGTGGCCAATTTTCTACCACAATTAGACTATGTAGACATGGATGGTCCATTATTATTAAGCCAAGATCTGGCTACCGGTATTCGTTTTGACAATGGTGCCGTAACAATAGAGGGATCAGCTGGACTGGGTGTTCGAGTCCAATTCTAAAACAAATTAAAAAGCCGGAGTAATCTCCGGCTTTTTTGTTTCATTGGGGTACCGGGGTTACGGGCCGGTTTATTTTATGATAAACAATAGTGTCAGTATTTGGAAATCTGATTCACCATTGGATTCATCTCGTAAGCATACTCCAAATCTTGAAGTCTTTTTTGTTCGTCCTTTCTCTGATAATATAGTTTGGTTAAACCATACACGGTGAATAGGATTTGTACTCCTACAAATAATTGAAATAGGATGATTGCCATTTCATTCATGGTTCTCCATCTTTCAAAATTTGGACTCATGATGGGGTAGTACCTCCATTCACGGTTAATAGGGGGGGTGTATGTGTAAATCATCAAAATGCCAAGCATTAAAAATACAGAGCTCAGGATATGCATCCATGAGATGATTATGCTTCTGGTTTCATTTTCTCTGAAATGTTTGTGGAGCATGTAGGGTACTCCAATCAGAACGATGAAAACGATGGCACTTGTCAAAAAGCTCAACACGTAGTACGTGTTATCAAAGAAGAACAGGACCATTTGTACTGGAGCCGTAAAGCTAGCCAGCCAGGTATATATCATGGGGGTAAGCCACAATATATGTTCTCCACGAACATTGTCTGTGTTTAACATTGGGGGTACGTTTGGGTTACGGTTACGCTGGATTAGGGCGTTGCGCTGGATTAGGGCGCATATAAAAATAGTAATTAAACAATAGGTTGTTTCTTTTTATGGTAAAAAATGGTTAAAAACTGCTAAAAATACCAGATAGTTGGTAGGGAAATACAACAAATTCGGAGCGTTTTACGTTGCGATTTTCATTTTTTAGGGAGTTGAGACTATTTTTTTAGAGCACATTCTTAGAAAAGGATAGTTTTACACTCATTTTTAACTCATGACACCGGAAAGGCTAGCAAAGTTTGAATCAGTATTAACAAAAAGGCAATTCAACTTGGCGGTTGTTTTGGAAAATGTAGAAGATCCTCACAATATATCGGCAGTGATGCGCACCTGCGATGCTGTAGGCATACAAGACATTTATATTATTACCACAAGTATACCCAAACATCCAAGGTTTGGGCCCAAAAGCAGCAGTAGTGCGGCTAAATGGTTAACTATCCACCAATTTGATTCAGTAGAAGCTTGCATGAATGTGATTCGTCCATTGTATCAAACTATATTAACCACACATCTTTCATCTGATGCGATTGACTTATACGATATTGATTTTGCAGCTAGTTCCGTAGCATTGGTCTTTGGTAACGAACATGATGGTGTTAGTGAAGAAATGCGTCAAATAGCAGATGGGAATTTTATTATTCCACAGGTTGGCATGATTCAAAGTCTGAATATTTCTGTGGCCTGTGCCATTAGTATTTATGAAGCGTATAGGCAAAAAAATGAAGCCGGACACTATCATCAAAAAAGCGTTTCGGTTCAAAGGGAAGAAGCTATAGTAGCTGTATGGAGTAAGAAAAAAGAAAAGTTCCGATTTAAAGATTTGAGACAATTGAAACGAAAATAATTATTGGTTTTCTAGCTCCAGTTTTTTTCTTTCGGCTACTTTCTTTTGAAGATAAGTGATACTAACATTGAGTTCAAAACCTATTAGTAAAATCAATGCATTTAATTCAATAAGAAGCATGATGACTAAGATTGTTCCAATTGAACCATAGACTTTGTCATAACGCCCAAAATGGTTTACCCAATAGGAGAAACCAATTGTTGTTGCAAGCGTTAAAAAGGTTGCCAATAAGGATCCCGGAGAAACCAATTTCCATCTTTTTTCAACTGATGGTGCGTATTTATAGATTAAGGAGATGCCTAAAAAAATCAATAGAATAATCACCAGCCATCTTGTGTTCTCCCACCAACCCAATTGAACACGCTTTCGCAAACCAAATAGTCTTTTTAAAACAGTTTCCAAAGCATCATGACCCATTAAAAAGAACACAGCGCTAATCACTAATAAGATTAAAATAATGGTTAATCTAATAGCTCTCCACCGCTTGTGCATGAAATAGGTCTTGGCGTCTAAAATAGATTTATCAAATGTTCTAATAATTCCCATCATGGCATTGGAAGCATAAAAAATCACAAGCAAAAAACCAAAAGAGATAAGACCACCCTGTGATTTTTTAAAATAGTCATTTAAGAATTTTGCAATTAGGTCATAAGTCTTTTTATCAGGTGTAAGATCCTTTGTAAGTAAGAGAAGTTCATTTTTAAAATCAACTGACCCTGGTAAATAGGGGATAACAGAAAATAAAAACAAACAAGCAGCTGGAATAGCCATAATCAAATGAAAGGCAATCACAGACGCT
>JBEAPC010000240.1:0-12267 GCA_041164585.1 Bacteroidota bacterium | reverse complement strand
TTAACATCAGTTACCTGAATGTCAAAAGTCAAGTTAGCATAAGGAGGAATTACTGGCTGAGAACCTTGTGGTCCATAAGCTAGCATAGCAGGGATAAAGAAACGAGCTTTAGCCCCCTTACTCAACAATTTCAATCCTTCTTCCCAACCTGGAATCACACCATGAGAACCAACCACTACATCGTAAGGCTGACCTACTCCATTCACCATATTGGAATCAAAAGCTTTTTTGCTATCTAAGAAAGCGCCTCTATATAAAACAGAAGCTTGCATGCCAGAATCAGCTTTTGCTCCTTCACCTGGATTGATGATTTCTACTAACACACCACCTGGGGTAGACTGTGTCTTGATGCCTTTTTTCTCAGTATAGGCTTTCAAAGCAGCAATTTCTTTTTGCTTTTCTGCTTCAACTTCTTTGTTGTAATCAGCCATCATTTCTGGTTGACCTGGGAAAGTTTTTACAATATCTACTTTACCTGCAATGAAGTCTCCTTTGTGGAAAATGGTATTGTATTCAACCATACCCATTTTCTTTAAAGTATCAATGCTCAAACGGAATTCAATTTTGTCTCCTTCAGATACGGAAGTCAACAATTCAGTGAAATTGTACTTGCCCAAATGAGCGGTATCCAAAACAAAGTAAACAGGAATATGCTCAAATGAAGAACTCAATACGCTGTCTTTTGCAGGCAGTTTGTATTCAATGTTCAGTTTAATAGCCTGACCGTGTTTCAATTTCTCTTTACCATTGCCCTTAGTGATTTTGTATGCAAGGCCGCTGGGAGATTTTTCATATTGGTTACAACTTGCAAACAATACAATCGCTAATAAAAGCTTGATGGTGTTTTTGATCATGTTACTGGAGTTGATTTTGATATTCTTTTATTACTTGTTTAAATTTCAATACGGTATTTTCCAAACTATCACTACTTCTTCCACCGGATGCGTTAAAATGTCCGCCACCCTCAAAATGCTTTCTGGCAAAGGTATTTACGTCAAATCCTCCCTTGCTTCTAAAGCTCCACTTTCTTTCTTCGTCTCTATCAATACAAATTGCTCCAAATCGGATGCCCTTAATGGTTAATAAATAGTTCACCAACCCTTCAGTATCTCCCGTCTTGATATCAAATTTATGTAAATCTGCGTGAGTGATATACATAATGGCCGTATTGTATTCATACAAGACCTCCATTCTGTTCAACAAAGCATATCCAATAAAACGCAACCTGCTTTCTAAGAAATTGTCATAAATCTCTTCATGAATCTGACGATGATCCAATCCAAGGTCTTTAAAATGTGCTATGGCCCTATGTACAGACGCTGTTGTGGCAGGAAAACGGAATGAACCCGTATCCGTCATCAACCCAGTATACAGGCATTGTGCCATTGTAGTGTCCAATAAATGGGCATGGCCCGATGCCATAATAAAGTCATAAACCATTTCACAAGTAGAACTTTTAGAAGTAATACTAATGCCATAGTCAAAAGCCGCAACCTGGGGTTGTTCGTGGTGGTCAATCAAGATTTTCACGCATTTGGCCTCAGTTAAAGGCTTCTCCATGTGCTTGGTTCTGTGCAACACGTTAAAATCCAAACAGAATAACCAATCGGTTGCTTCAATGATTTTTAAGGCCTTTTCACGATTTCTCTCATAGTCAATCAAGGTTTTTACCCCCGGCATCCAGTCTAAAAAGTCTGCCCAATTGGTGGGAGAGATCACTTGAACCTCATGACCCAGGGCCACTAAAAAATGATACAATCCCAATGCAGAGCCCATGGCATCGCCATCTGGCTTTTGATGCATAGTGATTACCGCTTTTTTGGGGGTATTGAGTAAGGGATAAAATTGACTGATGTCTTGCATAGATTGGCGGCAAAATTGCGGGTTTGACCTTATTATATCAAAACAATTTATCCCTAATTAACAAAAACAAAGGAAAACTGCAGCTTTCTTAGGGCATTTGTCCGTAATTTTGCATCCGAAATTTAAAAGATATGAGTAACAGAACATTTACAATGATTAAGCCAGATGCCACTTCTAAGGGTTATACTGGTGCTATTCTTGACCAAATCATCAAAGCGGGATTTACCGTTAAAGCCATGAAATGGATCAAATTGTCTGAAGAACAAGCAGGTCTTTTCTATGATATTCACCGTGCTAGACCATTTTTTGGTGAATTAGTTGACTTTATGAGCAGTGGACCCATTGTGGCTGCTATTCTTGAAAAAGAGAATGCTGTTGCTGATTTTAGGGATTTGATTGGTGCTACCAATCCTGCCAATGCAGCTGAAGGAACTATTCGTAAAAATTTTGCCGCTTCTATTGGCGAGAACGCTGTTCACGGGTCTGACAGTGATGAGAATGCCATTATTGAAGGAGATTTCTTCTTCTCTAAATTAGAGCGTTTCTAAGCTATTACTATTATTGAAAAAGCCGTCCCGATTATCTCGAGACGGTTTTTTTTTTACTAATCAACGCTATTTTTATTGCATTTTAATGAATTAGTTAGTGAATAAGGGAATAAGTGAATAAGTTCTTTCTAATAACGTTCCTCCCATTCTTCACTCTTAACTCTTCACTCTTCACTTACTTAATGTATCTGTTGATCAAGTTCTCTAAGTATTCTTGCTTACCACTGGTTAATGCAGGTTCACCTGCAGTTGCTGCAATATTGCGTAAGTCTTCAAGGCTCAATAAGCCATTCTCAAAATCCTTACCCTTGCCACTGTCATAGGAAGCGTATCGCTCCGCGCGAATATTTTTATAATCTGATTTTTGCAAAATATTGTCTGCAATGATCAAAGAACGGGCAAATGCATCCATACCACCAATATGGGCATAGAACAAGTCTTGTTCATCGGTACTATTTCTGCGGCGCTTGGCGTCAAAATTGATACCACCCCCTGCAAAACCACCTGCTTCTAAGATAATCAACATGGCTTCCACCAATTCGTTGATATTGGTAGGGAATTGATCCGTATCCCATCCGTTTTGATAGTCACCGCGGTTGGCATCCATACTTCCTAATAAACCTGCATCAGCTGCCACTTGCAATTCATGCTGAAAAGTATGACCAGCCAAGGTTGCGTGGTTTACTTCAATATTAAGTTTAAAGTCATTGAGCAAATCATATTGACGCAAAAATCCTATTACGGTTTCAACGTCATAATCGTATTGGTGTTTGCTTGGCTCACAAGGTTTTGGCTCAATAAAGAATGTTCCTTTAAATCCTTGTTTGCGTGCATAGTCTCTAGCAGTTTGTAGAAAACGTGCCAAATGCTCTTTCTCTCTTTTCATATTGGTGTTGAGTAAGGTCATATAACCTTCTCTCCCACCCCAGAATACATAGTTTTCACCACCAAGCGCAATGGTTGCATCCAGTGCAGCTTTTACTTGTGCACCACCATGTGCCAACACATTAAAATTAGGATTGGTAGAGGCACCATTCATATATCGCCTATTGGAAAATAGGTTGGCCGTGCCCCAAAGTAATTTTACCCCACTGGCGTCTTGCTTTTGTTTTAAATAAGCAGTCATGGTAGCCAATCTTTGCTCGTTGTCTGCAACGTCATTGGTATATTCTACCACGTCAACATCGTGAAAACAATAATAAGGCAGTCCTAATTTGGTCATGAATTCAAAAGCAGCATCGGCTTTGTCTTTGGCCCTTCCAATAGCATCAGTAGCTGTATTCCAAGGATAAATATGGGTGGGTTCACCAAAGGGATCACCACCATTGCCTACAAAACTATGCCAGTAGGCACATGCAAAACGCAACCATTCTTGCATGGTTTTTCCAGCCACAACTTGAGAAGCATTGTAATATTGAAATGCTAGTGGGTTATCAGATCCAGGGCCTTCATAATTGATCTGGCCTACAGATTTAAAATAGGATTTGTCTCCAAGTACAATTGCCATTTGATTGAGTTTTATGTGTTTGTTTAAAATATTATTTCATTTGTTTGTTGAGTACGGCTAACCATTCAGCATAGAGGTTATCATAGGTTTTGGCATTGTCTGGTTCAATGGTTTCTAGTGCTTTTTTCAAACTAAAAGCTTCCTTTGCATTTTGGTAAATACCCACGCCAATCCCCGCTCCTATGGCTGCACCTACACTGCCATCGCAGTCATGCAATTCCACCTTGGTATTGGTGGCATTTACAAAGGCTTTGGCAAATACATTGCTTAAAAACATATTGGCTTTTCCTGCTCTAATCACGGCAGGTTCCATGCCATTGGAACGAAGAATGTCTAACCCATATCTAAACGCAAAAGCAATACCTTCTTGGGCTGCACGGAATAAATGGGCTGAACTATGTTTGTTTAAGTCTATATGACTCATGTGGGCATCAATGGTTTTGTTTTCTAGCATCCTTTCTGCGCCATTGCCAAAGGGCAATAAGCATAATCCATCTGAACCCGGTGCAATGGATGCAGCTGCTTGATTCATGTTAGCATAACTCATGCCTACTCCAGCTATTTTCTTAATCCAACTATTGAGAATGCCTGTACCATTGATACAAAGCAATACCCCAATCCTTGGTTCTTCACTTGTATGATTTACGTGGGCAAAACTATTCACCCTAGATAATTTGTCATAACCTAGATGATCCGTAACGCCATAAATGACACCTGAGGTTCCTGCAGTGGCAGCTACTTCACCAGGTTCCATCACATTTAAGGAAAGGGCATTATTGGGTTGGTCACCAGCTTTATAAGTAACAGGAATTCCAGCACTAAGTCCCAACGCTGCTGCAACTTGAGTAGTCAGTTTCCCGTGCTCTGAAAACACATTTTGGATGGCTGGGATATGGTTTTTATCCAATCCATAATAATGAAACACGTCTTCAGACAAAGACTTGGTTTTAAAGTCCCAGAAGATACCTTCACTCAACGAGGAAATGCTGGTGGTGGAATTACCAGTTAATTGTAAAGCTATATAATCACCTGGCAACATTACTTGTGCTATGCTTGCATAGGTTGAAGGTTCATTTTGTTTTACCCAAGCCAATTTAGAAGCAGTAAAATTACCTGGTGAATTAAGTAAATGAGACAGGGATTGCTCCTCTCCAATTGATGCAAATGCTTGGTTGCCTAATTCAACAGCACGGCTATCACACCAAATAATACTATCGCGCAGCAAATTCCCTGTTTTGTCTACACAAACCAGACCATGCATTTGATAGGCAATGCCTATAGCTCCAATCTCGGAAGGTTGGTACAATTGGGTGGCATGTGCTTTTAGTATTGCTAGTTTGGCGTGCTCCCACCAATCTTTAGGTGATTGTTCTGCCCATCCTTTTTGTAAAGATTTGATGGGTGTTTCTGTATCGGGATACTGTGCAGTAGCAATGGTTTGCTGGGTTTGGGCGTCTACTATGGCCACTTTAATGGAGGAAGTACCTATATCTAGTCCTAATAATAACATGGTTAATGGCTTTTACAATCAAGTAAAATTTCATCTTTCCATGCCCAATTACAACTGCTATTTTTGACATCAAATATGCTATCTTAACCCTATTCAGTTATATTTGCTTGATTTCAGGATAAGATAACGGCTGTTTTATGCAAACCCTTTTACAGAAAGTTCATGTAGATCCACAACATTCTTTTGCTTGTAGAACCTATAGAACCCCCGAATTTGAAACCAGTTGGCATACCCATGAAGAGTTTGAACTTATCTGTATTGTAGAGGGAACAGGAACGGCCATGATTGGGGATTATGTGGGTGCATATGCCCCTGGGGATAGTTTTTTTATTGCTGGAAACCTACCTCATTGGTTTAGAAAAGCAGATCCCAAACAAATAGGCGCAGCAAAAGTATTACAATGTAAACCGGAATTATTATTGGAGGCTTTTGACCGGTTTCCCGAATGGAAGGGCATGCAACAATTTTTACAGAAAAAAGACGCCATTGCTTTAGAAGGAAAACTATTGCAAACAGTTCCTCTTGGCTTAGATAAAATTACAGTGGAACAAGGTTTTCAGCGGATGCTGCTATTGTTGCAAATGATTTTAGACTTGGCAACTTCCAAAGAATACAAAGTGCTAAGCCGTAATTTTACAGCCACCAATGATAGAACCAATCCCGCTATTGAAAAGATTATTGCTTATTCTTTCAAGCATTTTTTAGAACCTATTAGTTTATCAGAAATTGCAGCAGTTGCAGAGATGAGTGTACCCGGTTTCTGTAGGTTTTTTAAGAAGAATATTAAGAAGACTTATTTTAATTTCTTACAAGAATTACGCATTGGACATGCTTGTAAGTTGTTAAACGATACTGAAAAGCCTATTTTGGAGATCTGTTATGATAGCGGATACAATAGTTGGGCCCATTTTAGCAAACAATTCAAACAGATTAAAGGAATGGCTCCATCGGCCTATCGCAAACAATTTATATGAGTAAAGCATCTATTACCATTAAGGATATTGCCAAGGCACTTAAACTGTCTCATTCCACTATTTCGCGTGCCTTAAAAGACAGTTATCAAATTGGTGAAGAGACCAAGAAAAGGGTGAAAGCTTATGCCAAAGCGCATAATTATCATCCTAATTTAATGGCTCAGAGTCTGAAAAACCAAAAGACCAGAAGTATTGGGGTAATCCTAAGTTCCGTTTCTAAAGTCTTTTTTGCTGAAGTGATTACAGGTATTGAATCTGTAGCCTCTGCCAAAGATTATCATGTTATCATTACGCAGAGTATGGAGAATTTTGAAAAGGAAAAGAACAACTTGGATCAATTGACTTGGCGTTCTATTGATGGTTTGTTGGTATCCATATCTGCACAAACTACAGACTTTTCTCAGTTTAAATCCATTCAAGATTCAGGAACCCCCATTGTGTTTTTTGATAGAATCACCAATGAATTAGAAACCCATACCGTGATTGCCGATAATCACCAAGGTGCTTTTGATTTGACCAAACACTTACTAGACCAAGGTTTTAAACGAATAGCACATATTACTAGTTCAGAAGAAATATTTACAACTAAAGCCAGATTGGCTGGCTACGCCGATGCCTTAAAATTGGCAGGTATTCCTTTAGATGCCAGTTTGATTCGCTATTGTGAACAAGGAGGTGTTGATACCAAGGAAGTTGAAACCCAATTAGCTTCCTTATTAGCTTTAGAAAATCAACCAGATGCTTTGTTTGCTGCATCTGACTTGATTAGCCTTGCCAGCTTTGATTATTTGCAACAAAAAGCCATTCGAATTCCAGAGGAACTAGCATTTGCTGGTTTTAGCAATTTCAGTACTCCACAGCTCTTTAACCCAGGATTGACTACCGTAAAACAACCCGCTTTTGAAATGGGCAAACAGGCCATGGAATTACTCTTAGAATTGGTAGAAAGCAAGCGACCTGTGAGTAGTTTTAAACAGGTTTCTATACCAACAGAATTACAAATTAGAAAATCTTCCAAGGGCAAAGCCTAGTCTTTTTTCAATTGAATTTTTGAAAATGGTGTCATTTTAAAAGGAGACTTGGTAGTGGTATTGTAAATGGATGGCGCTATTTCTTTGGTCTTTTTTTCTGTTCCCTGAATTACGGTCTTCCAGTTTACATCTTCTATAGACCCATTATAAGCAGGTGATAAAAAACTACTAATAATTTGTAGGTAATAATTCGTGTACAAAGAACCTTTTGTAGGATGGCTGGCTGCCTGCTCTCCTTTTATTACAGCAGTTGCCAAAATATTTACTTTTTCATCTAGGAAAAGCTTTTTACAGTAATCGGGGTAAAGATTGGTAAAACCCCTACTTGTTCCAGAGAGATCATTTACTGGTATGTTTTTGAGTTTGTAATTGGTATTACAGCAATCACTAAAAACAATATTTAACCTAGCTCCTTTAGCTACAATGCTTTGATAAATTTCTTGAATACCCAACGTGTTAGTTCTCAAACCTAATTCCTGTTCATCGGCTTTGGCTTTTTCCCAACTGGTTCTTTGCTCATACGGAACAAGGAACATATTTGGATAAGGATCTAATGAGTCTTCCCGATTGAATCCATGACCGGTATAATGGAATAAGACCATATCGTCTTTGCCTGGTTTTAGATTATCCAAGGCTTTCTGGATAGCAACTTTACCATAAGTATCGTTGACCAAAAAAATGGTATCCAGTCTTACTTTAAGTTTTTGTGCAATAGTAATATAAACCTGACTCAATTTGGCCTGGTCAACTTTACAACCTTTTCCAATACTAGGGTCTTTTAGATCAGCCACAATTATCACGTGCATGGTGGGTATGGGCTTGCCAACAAAAAATCCCCCACCCCTGCTTTTGGGTGCCGTATAATTTTTATATAGTGGTTCTTCTTTTAAAAAGTACTTAGCTAGCAATGGTTCTACCAGCATCATTTCAGTTAGGTTCTTTTTACTAAATAAAGGCAGGGTTGTTACCAATCTTCCAGCAGCATCTAATACCCCAGATTGACTTGGCATTACTGCCTCTAAAGGATCCAATTTTTTGAAAAGCAAACATTGGTTATCTAATATACTCAGTCCAGTTCCTGATACTAGTTTAGGAGTCCCCAATACTTGCACCAAATAACCGCTGTCTATATTACCTGAAGTATTTTTGAGGTACTCTAAGTGCAAGTTAATTTCTGCTATTTGCTGATTTTTTAGATCGTCTTGAAATGCCAACCTGATAAATCCAGAATTATCTTCCATTTGCACCAGTAAACCTTCTACAAGATAGACTTTGGAAGATTTGCTAAGTTTCCATTGAAATTGCCAAAAATTTTGTGCTTGTAGCGATGGAGACAACAGGAAGATCAAAATAAATGCAAGGAATATTTTTTTACTATTTATTATCGGTCTAAATTCCATCAATAGATTTTTTCTCATATGAAATGTAGGATTTTTTATCTGTTCTTCCTTGGATTCTTATTGAATCAATTGTCTGTTTTTGCACAGAACAGACAAATTGATTCTTTGCAGCAACGGCTGCAGTTGACCAAATTAGATTCCAATAGGGTCATCATTTTGGATTCAATAGCCTATGCATATAGTTTATCCCAACCAGCCAAAGGTATTTTGGTTGCCCAAGAAGCGGCAGATTTGGCTCAGAAAATTGGGTATACCGATGGGATTTTGAAATCGCTACAATTCATGGCTAATTCCTATAATAACCAAGGGGATTATAATAAAGCACTAGAGATTTTTCTAAAGCAATTGGCTTTTTCTGAAAAAAGTAACAATGCCTATAACATGGCTTTTTCTCTAATGAATATTGGGATAATCTATACCCAGCAAGCGGACTATTCCCATGCCCTACCTTATTATTTAAAATCAGATAGTATTATCAAGGTTAATAAAATTACCAAACTAGCCTATTTTAGTTACCAAAACCTTGGAGACATTTATGATAGACTAAACCTAAATGATTCTGCATATGCTTATTATAACAAGGCATTTCAAAAAGCCAATGAGAAAAATGATAGTTATTTAATTGCAGCTTCTAATATTGGTTTGGGTAATTGTTTGGTCAAGAAAGCCAATTATGTAGAAGGAAAACAAGCCTATCAATTGGCTAGGATACAATTAAAACAAGTAAAAGACGATGACTTGTTTTGTGAAGCAACTTTAAATCTGGCCAAATTATATCTGAAAACCCGTCAATCAGATTCTGCTTTATACATGGCCTGGCAGATTCCATTTTATGCCGGAAAAGATAAATTCCCTAACCGAATCAAAGATCAAACAGCCTTTCTAAGTGACTATTATAAATCTATTCAACAAAATGATAGTGCACTTTATTACTTAGAGCAATTCAACCTGATTAGTGAAGCCATTAATAGTCAGGAAAAAGTGAAATTGTTTCAAGAAAAAACCTTTCAAGAATCATTGAGGCAAGCAACTTTGGAAGAAGATAAAATAAAACAAGAAGCAGAAAGGGCTCAACAATTACAACTCTTGTTAATGGGTATTTTTATTCCATTATTTTTCCTCATTACACTATTTTTGAGTAAAAGAAAAGTTCCCGCTAAGCTGATCAAAACATTGGGAATCATATCATTATTATTATTTTTTGAATATCTAACGCTTCTGCTTCATCCTATTGTTGCAGAACTCACACATCATACTCCGGTTTTAGAATTGTTGATATTTGTATGTATTGCGGCTTTGTTGATTCCTACCCACCACCGTGTAGAGCGTTGGTTATTAGAAAAATTAACCCATTCCCATAATAAACCCAAAGAGGTTGGTCTAAAAATTAAGCAGAGCAAATTGATACTAAAAAACCCCGATCATGAAAATCTTTGATTTCCTTGACCGGGGTTCCAATAATAAGTAACGTTATTAATGAGGCGTTACAATTGGTTTGCCTGCTGCAGTGTCGGTAGTTTTGGTTGTATCTATTACTGCAGGCGCTGGAGCTGGAGTATCCACTTTAACTGCAGTAGTATCTGCAGCTTTAGCAGCTTCTTCGCCAGAACCACAACTGATTAGCATTATGGCTGTTGAAAAGCAAGCCATCATCAATAAAACGATTTTTTTCATATGTTTTAATTTTGGTTTGTCCAATATAAAACAAATTATTGGCTTATTATAGTATATCCCAATAAAAAACTACATTTAAGTAAAGCCCCATTCTTATGCACAAATTGCCATTACTATGTATACTATTATGGGTTATCATAACAAATAGTTATGCCCAAACAGCCAAATTAATGTTGCCCATTGGGCATACACAAGAGGTTATTGACGGTGTTTTTAGTAAGGATGGCAAACGGGTATTGACCGTTTCACAGGACAAAACAGTTAAAATTTGGGATGGGCAAAATGGGATGTTACTGGCTAGTCTCAAAGGGCATGAAGGAATGATTGCTATGGGCGTATTTAGTCCCGATGGCAAGACCATTTTAACGGTTTCAGAAGACGGAACAGCCAAACTCTGGAATTCTTATAATGGCAATTTAATTGCTTCTATGTCTCATAATATGGAAGCAATTTATGACGCAGGGTTTAGTGAGGATGGAAAATATATTTATGCCCCTTTTTCAGATAGTGCTTTACGTTTTTTTGATGCTACCAATGGACGTCTCTTACAAACCATTAAAAACCCAGAAGCCGAATTTGGTTGGATTACTCAACATCCTGATGGAAAATTAATTATAGCCACCGATGAAAGCGAAAAGTTTGCCATTTGGGACAAATCAACAGGAAATAAAGTTGCTACTTGTAAAGGACATAAGGCCAAAGTAGAATATGTAGAATATAATAAGGTTAATAACAAAATATTGTCTTCCTCAGAAGATGGAATTGCCATGGTTTGGAATATGAAAGGGCAAAAACTGTTTCAAATAACCAATAAGGGCAATATTAGAGAAGCAAGATTTAGTCCTGATGGCAAATATGTATTTACCTATTCTGATCAATTTGAATTGGGTTTGTGGAGTGCTGAAGACGGACATAAAATTGTTTCTCTTGGTGTTGTGAGTGATGAACTTGGAACTGCTGAATTTAGTATAGATAGTAAAAGACTAGTGACCACGCATTTACAATCCGTTTATATCTGGGACATTCCAAGTGGCAATTTGTTTAGAAAAATTGATATTCCTGACGGTGTCATTAATGCAAGGTTTGATAATAGTGGCACCAAATTGGTTACGGCAGGTTATGATAAAGTTGCCATGGTTTGGGATTTATTTACAGAAGAAGAAATCCTTGATTTAGATGGACAAACCTATGCACCTACTGGCTCTAATTTTAGTCCTGATGGAACTAAGATATTAACCACAGATGAATTAGGAAATTGTAGAATCTGGAATAGTGCTACCTCTCAAATATTAACCATGTTAATTGGCCATAGAAAGGGTATTACTTCTGCAGAATATAGTAAGGACGGAACCAGAATTATTACGGCATCATTTGACAGTACAGTGAAAATATGGGATGCCAATTCCGCAAAAGAAATTGTTACTTTAAAAGATCACAAAAATGCTGTTTATTATGCTCATTTGAGTCCAGATGGTAATAAAGTGGTCACTGCCTCAAGTGATAGTTTAGCAAGGTTATGGATTTGGAATTCTACTGGAAAAAAATGGGAATTAAAAAAACGATATCGTAATCCACTAGGCTCCATGGGAGATCCCATATTTAGTTCTGATGGCAATTTGTTATTGCTTACTGACCCCAATTTAAGACCTTATTTAGAGCTAGTGAATACCAATACGGGATTAACTATTGGCAAATTCAAAGGAATGGGAGACAGTTCCTTTTATGCTGCATTTTTCTCCAATGACAATAAAACAGTTATT
>JBEAPC010000239.1:0-13039 GCA_041164585.1 Bacteroidota bacterium | reverse complement strand
TGGCGATGTTTGGAAGATACAAAAACAAACAGACAAATAGCACCTACAGGTACTTTACCCAAACTATGGTGCACATGCATACAGGTTAAATCATATTTGGCAAAAATTGCTTCTCTGATTTCATGCATTTTCTCCAATGCCATGTCTTGATAACAGGTATATTCAATGGCTTCCACCTCCCCATCTTCAAACAGATCTGCCCTTACTTGGCCTAAAAAAATGCTATGAGCACCAATATCAGTTTTACTGGCATGTTTTTGAAGATCATCTGCAATTTTCTGGGCAGGTATGGGTCCTTCGAAGAAAATATTTTTGGGTGTTTTTTGCATCATGTTGTTTTATTGAAGTAGGCTATGATCCCCCCTTTTAAACTATAGGTTTTAACGTTTTTCTTTGCCTGAATTTGTTGTGCTGCATAGACACTTCTAATTCCCTGATGGCAAATCACACAAATGTCTTTATTGGGCAGACTGTCTATCTGTTGGCCAAGTTCTGACATGGGTATTTGTGCGTCTGAAAAATCAATCGGCGGATATTCTTCACGCTCTCTTACGTCTAATACAAATACTTGACCCTTGTTCTTTAGTTCTAAAAAGGTTTCCACCGAAACTTCTTCTACATCTATTTCATCCAAATCAATCATAGCGTGGTTATCTGTAAGAAGAAAAGCATCTCTAGTCATTGATTGTATCTGCTGATTTTTCTGAATTGCAATTTCATAATTGGTGGTTTCCAAAAAGTCATGGGTATACAATCGTCCAGCCAAAGACTTACCAATTCCTGTAATGATCTTAATAGCTTCAGCTGCTTGTAAACAACCAATGATTCCTGGCAAAACCCCAATCACTCCTAAGCTTTCACAACTACCTGAAATGGCATCTACAGGCTCAACAGGAAACAAATCTCTGTAGCTATAACTAATGTTGTCTTGATCTGGAAAATGAAAAACGGATACCTGTCCTTGATATCGCGTAACGGCGCCATAAATCAAAGGAATATCTAAGATGGCTGCGGCATCATTGAGCAAGTATTTTGCTTGAAAATTATCGGTAGCATCTATGACCAAATCATAACCCTCCAAAAGATTTAAAACGTTCTGTCTTTCAATGGCTATGGGGTAAGTTGAGATCTGAATAGCAGGATTCTGCAATTGCATCGCGCCAGCAGCTATAGCTACTTTGCTTTTGCCAATATCAGCTGGTCCATACAATAACTGTCTGTGTAAATTGCTTTCACTAACAAGATCTGGGTCCACAATGCCAATCTCACCCACACCAGCACCTACCAAATATTGTAAGGCTGGGCAACCCAATGCCCCCATTCCAACAATTAATACCCTTGCCCTTGCCAAGTTTTCTTGGGCAGTTAACCCAAATCCTGGCAGGATCATTTGTCTAATATATCGTTGTTGATTTTCCAAATTTTACCCTCCTGAAAATGCTGGCATCAATGCCACTACATCGCCCTCCTGTAAAGGGTGATTGCCTTGAACCATAGTTTTATTGATGGCTACAAAATAGGGCACCTTCCCTAAACTTGGATATTGTTGTAGTAAACTAGCCCTCAACATTTCTGTGTCTACAGGAGTGTCCAGCACTTGTTTATTTGTTCCAATAATATCTGTTAAAGAACCAAAAATTAACAATTCCATCTTATTTCTTGCATATTGTTTAGGTAAAAAACAATTTCCCTACAGCCATAATTAATACGGTTGCTAACAACCATTTCATTTGTCCAATAGGCACTTTCTTTGCACCAATACTGGCTCCCAACCATCCACCGGCCAGAACGGTTGCAGCTATCCAAACCATATCTGGAGCTAGTTCAAATCCCTTTTGAAATTGACCGCCTAAGCCAGCTAAAGAGTTTAAAAATATGAAAACAGCGCTGATGGCAGCGGTTTCTTTTTGATTGGCCCATCCAGCTAGAATTAAAATGGGTGATAATAAGATGCCTCCCCCCATGCCAATCATACCAGACAATAGACCAATGCCTGCACCAATTAAAAACAGCATCCAAAATTTGGGAGCTGTTTTAACGGATGTATTTGACTGATTTGTCAATAACCGCAGTACTGATAATAATAAAATCAATGCGAGTATTTTTTTATACCAAGCATCAGGTAAAGGAATAATAGCACCTAGATAAGCAAAAGGAATGGATCCAATAATCAGGGGCCATAATAATTTAGGTCTGAAAAACTGGGCTTTGTAAAAAGAAAGAAATGCAACTAAAGAAACCAACAAATTTAAGATTAGTGCAGTTGGTTTCATGACCAAGGGAGCAAAACCAAATAATGCCATCAATGCCAAATAGCCACTTGCACCTCCATGACCTACTGAAGCATACAGCATGGCTACTAAAAAGAAGCAAAGGGCATAGAAGATGAGTAATTGATCCATGGTTTAAATTTAATGGAATGGATGCAATTTGACCATGCTGAATTGTTCAAATCTTTGTTGCTGTGCGTCTAATTCAATCCAGCAATTAGCTTGAACAAAACTATTTTGCTGATAAGAAGCCTGACCCCCTAACACAGATACAATACCGTTTTCTACCCTTCCTTTAAGAAAAAAACAAAGATTAGATTGCTTTTCATAACTATGTTTCAGCTTTCCCATGATGGGTTCTTCCAAGCTTTTACCAGACATGACTTTTATGGCAGGTAACACATATTGTCTAAAACAACTCATCACTGACGCAGGATTTCCAGGCAATCCGAAAACCAATTTTTCTTCCTGAACCCCAAAGTAAATAGGCTTACCTGGTTTTTGTGCTACGCGATGAAACACTTGTTCTACTCCTACTTGCTGACAAGCTTGAACCACAAAGTCATAATCCCCAACACTAACCCCGCCAGTTAATAATACTATATCATGAGCGTCCAATGCTTGTTCCAATGTAAAAGCTGTTTCTTCCAAATGATCTTTTGCATAGTAGACATTCATCCGATCAACACCTTGCTCTTTTAGCAACGCCCTCAAAGCATAAGAATTGGATTCATAAACCTGACCGGGTAATAAGGGATTGCCGGGAGCTACCAATTCATTTCCTGTAATCACAATAGCCATACTAGGTTTACGATACACTTTAACCGCACCAAAACCCATACTGGCAATAAACCCCACCATACTGGCTTTGATTAGGGTACCTGCTGGTAATGCCAAAGCCTGTTGGGCTATCTCTGATCCTGGCATTCGGATATGCATCCCAAATTCCAATTTTTCAGACTGAATCTTGATCATGCCATCTACCAATTCCACCCATTCTTTCTGAACCACCGTATCTGCCAATTCAGGGATTGGCCCACCAGTAAACACTTTAATGGTTGCTCCAAGGTCTAATTGTAATTGTTGGAAACTACCTGCTGGTAATTCATCTTGAATGCGCAAAGATTGATGGCGCTCTTCCCATTTAATGGCATAGCCATCCATGGAAGACTGTCTAAAGGAGGGAATATCTATTTGACTTAATAAATCATCCACCAATACATGATCTACTGCATGCTCAATGGGCAAGAAAATGGCTTCCAAATTCTGGCAATGTGATTGTATTCTAGATCTTGCTTCT
Source organism: Bacteroidota bacterium (assembly GCA_041164585.1). Taxonomy (GTDB): domain Bacteria; phylum Bacteroidota; class Bacteroidia; order Chitinophagales; family Chitinophagaceae; genus Sediminibacterium. The sequence goes on along the minus strand of JBEAPC010000239.1, from coordinate 9,469 downwards.
GCTACTGAAATCATGTGCTTGTTTTATCCACCAATGGCAATCATACTTCTATTATGAAGGTTATTGGTGTCTATTTTTTCAAAGTCTTTTGAAAATTGTCCGCCCAATGCTGCGTGCTTGTCCCAAATGGACATTTGAATCAATTGCTCCAAGTCTCCACCTGATCGTAAGATTCCTAAAAGGTCTGATTCAGACTCAGAAAATAGACAATTTTTAATCTTACCATCAGCGGTAAGCCTAATTCTATTACAAGTACTACAAAATGCAGCACTCATGGTTGTGATAAATGCCAGTTTTCCTTGATGTTCTTCTACCGTATAATACTTACTAGTATCACTGGCTTCTGTTGCAAATGCAGTTAACTGATGTTTTTTGCCAATTTGTTGCAACATTTCTTGCCAAGTAACCAATTTATCAGCATTCCAATTATTCCCATCAAAGGGCATAAATTCTATAAATCGGACAGTAATAGATTGGTCTTTGGTTAAGTGTACAAAGTCAAGAATCTCTTGATCATTTAATCCTTTTACAACTACTACATTTATTTTAACCTTGAATCCCCTTTGCATTAATAAAGCAATATTCTCTTGCACTTTTTCAAAGAGGTCTCTTCCAGTAATCAATTGAAACTTTTCTCTTTGCAGGGTATCTAAACTAATATTGATAGACTGAATACCTGCTGCTTCTAATTGATCTAAAAACAACTCTACCCTTGTACCATTTGTGGTAATGGCCAATTCCACTCCCAAACCGCCTAACAATTGAATAATTTCTGCAGCATCTTTTCTGACAAAGGGCTCTCCACCTGTTAACCTAATTTTTCTGACTCCCAGGTTTACAAATGTTTGAGCAATTTTCAATATTTCTTGTGGCTGCATCAATTGCTGATGGGGCATAAAATGATAGTCTTCATTAGGCATGCAATAAAAACACCGGAGATTGCAATTATCCGTTAAAGAAATACGCAAATAATCATGTATCCGATGGTGCTTGTCAATGAGCATCTTATTGATTTAATAATTGTTGAAATTTGGCATAGTCCTCCGCTGTGTCAATATCTAAAGCACCCAATGGAAAATCTACCAAAACTACGTCCTCTAAATGTTTCTCTACTAATTTTTTGGCACCTCTGTCTCCTTCAAGCAGTCTAATTTCTGGAAAATATTGATGAGAGAACAATACCGGTGTTCCTAATTGTTGCTGGTATTGCGTTGCAACAATGCCTTTTCCAGATTGTTGAAAAGCGTCTAACATTCTAAATAATAATTGTCTATCTAAAAATGGTTGATCACTTACAACAAATAAAACCGCGTCAATGTTGGGTTGTTTTTCTAGTAATGAGGATAATCCAAATTGAATAGAGGCAGACATTCCTGCTTGCCAATTTTCAAATGGAACCAATTCCAAGGAATTGACATTGATAACAGCTTCAATTTCTGACCTATACTTTCCAGTTACCAAACATATGATGGCAGGATTCAAGGCCTTTGTTTCTTCCACAATATGTTCTAATATGGTTTGCTCACCATAGGGCAATAACATTTTTGCCTTTCCCATTCTGGTTGCTGCTCCTGCTGCCAATATGACTATTCCTAGTTTCAATGGCTGCTATGTATGGGTGAGTTTTTTAGTTTCAGATGCACTGGCTCTGTTTCATGAATCACGGCCATAATTTCTGCACAAATGGAAAGGGCAATTTGATCAGCCGTTTCGGCACCAAGATCCAATCCAGTTGGGCCATATAATTTATTCAGATCCAGTGTTGCAAGGTCAAGACCTCGGTCTTGGATCTCGGATAATATTCTTGTTCTTTTACCGGATGGCCCTAATAAACCAATATAGGGCAGATGAAAAGTCAGTAAAGTTTCCAACATGGCTAAATCATATTGGTAATTATGGGTCATCAAAACCAATGCAGTTCTATTATCTACTTGAATTTTGGGTAAGATTTCTGAGGGCTTTCCCACTAAAATTTCGGTTGCATCTGGGAATCTTTGAGCGTTTGCGTGGGTAACCCTTCCATCAACAATTGTGGTATACCAACCCAGTATTTTTGCCATTTTTATTAATGGAATGGCATCATTACCCGCTCCAACTAAGTATAAGGCAATGGGGGGCAAACAATAATCTAAAAAGAACATTTGTTTGTTCTCTTCAAGTTGGTATTCAAAATGTGCAGACTGATTTTTAGTAGTATGTTGCTGGATTAAATTGAGTACTATTTGATCTTGAACCGTCTCTGATAAGCAATTCAAATCCATAGTACCCAAATGCATATCATGATTGGTAGAATAAACCGTAGAAACCCATTGCGGCGTTCTTGTTTGCAAGGTTTTTCTCAAAGCTGCTATGGGCTTAGCATCTATTTGAGCTAATGGTTCAAATAAGATACTTACTATGCCATTACAACCTAGTTGAATTCCTATACTAGCGTCTTCATCATCTGTAGTATCATACACTACCAGTTTATTCTTTCCCTGATTGATGGCCAAAACAGCTTTTCTAAGTGCATCGCCTTCTAAACAGCCTCCGCTAATGGCACCTGTCATTTGACCTGATTCTGTTACCAACATTCTAGCACCTGGCCTTCTATAAGAGGAGCCATGTACATGCACCACTGTGGCAAGTGCACAAACAACACCAGCAGCTATGGCCGCATCATAAGCTTGAACAATGGCGCTTGACTCTTGCATCTACTTAGACAGTTCAGTTCTTTTTTTTGATACCATCGCAGGTGTAATGACAACTGTTGATTTATTGCCCCAACTATTCCTTACATAATTATAAATATCTGCAATTTGTTCATCGCTTAAATAATCTTGAGCAGGCATCACGGCATTGTAAACTGTGCCATTTACTGTAATCTCTCCTGTTTGTCCTTTGAGTACATAACCAATTAATTCTCCTGCAGGTTTACTTAGATAACTTGATTTAGCAAGAGGAGGAAATGCCCCTTGCAAACCTTTTCCATCTGCCATATGACAGTTCTGACAATTAGCCGAATACGCTTCTTTGCCCCTAGCAATACTTTTTGTGAGGTCAAAACTTTGGACAAAAGAACTGGCTCCTAACAAAAACAGCGCAAGTACAAGCACTAATTGATATTTTCTACGCAACATTTGATTCAATTTTGGATACAATTTTATGGAATAGCTAGCAATCTACGAATTCGTTTGACAATGGGATTCAATCAAATGGTTTAAAAAGCCTGCTACCAAAATAAATTACTGAAAATCAGGTTATTAAACAAAAAACCAGCACTGTTTAGGTGCTGGCTCGGACATTGGATTTTAAGTGGGATTAATTGTTCATTTCAGTGATATGACCTTTTTCACTGATTTGCAAATAGAGATCTTCACTGTAACCGCTTAATAATAGGTAGTAATTGGTTTCATTATCTGCATTTACAAACGAAATGCATTTAACCAATTCAAATTCTGGATAAGCATATTTGATGGCCATTTGATTCAATGCATTTTTGGGCAACTTATCATAAGCAAAGGTTTTGCTTGTACCAATTAGATCGCCATCATGGGTATAAAACATTTCAGTAGTTACACCATCCAATATTAAACTAGCTTTTTGATAACTATCAAACTTAGACCAGGTAATTTGATTGGACTGTTGATAAGCTTTTTTCAAAGCAGTAATGGATTTATAAGGCGCATCTTTGGGAGCTGCAAAAGCAGTTGTACCAATAAATAGGGTGATCATTGCGGCAAAAAGTAGTTTCTTCATTTGTTTATTTTTTAAAATTTTTAATCTGTGTTCAATTGTTGGTTATTTGTTTTCAAATCAACAGGACAAAACTATAACAGGTTGCATCCTAATGAAAGTGGATTGTGAGCAATGAAAGCGTTAAAAGAAAAGATGTGACCAGTGGTGTTAACTTCTTAGTTAACCTATGTTAAAAACAAGCTAAAAGGCCCTACAGGATTGAAAAGGAAGTGATTTCTTAAGAATTTGCTAAAGCATGTAAAAAAAAGGATAAAATGTAGGACTGGTGACTTGACAAAGGATAAATGGCAAAATATCGGTTAATCGGCAACTTTGGCAAAAGCAGTAGTTATTTGACCATCTAATTCAATAATCCCTTACTTTTAGAAACTAAGTAACTATATATCAATACATTAGAATATAAGAAGCAATGGGCAGGGCATGTATTATTATTGAAGACAATTTAATTGAACGTGATGCTTTGGCATTACAAATCAAAAAGTTAGCCCAACTAGAATTGAAGGCAAGCTTTGCCGATGGATTAGAAGCGCTCTCCTATTTGAGGGATCATCCCATTGAAATTGTTTTTTCTGATATTGATATGCCAGACTTATCAGGCATTGAACTACTGAAAAGTTTGAAACAGCCGCCAGTCTTTGTTTTTATCTCTGCTCATAGCGAACACGCAGCAGAAAGCTACAATTTAGATGTAAAGGACTTTATTGTAAAACCTGTAAAATTAGATAGGCTGATCAAGTCTGTTGATAGGGCTTTAGATTTTTTGAATCAAAAAGAACAGTTAATATCCAGTACTTCAAAAACAGAAGCACTTCAACAAGAAGCCGAAATAGATTTTTTCTTTATCAAAGAAAACAACACACATATTAAAATCAATATTGAAGACGTACTATATATAGAAAGTATGGGCGACTTCTCAAAGATTATGGTAAAGGACAATAAGAGTCATATGGTGCTGATTAGTTTGAAAAATCTAGAAAAACAGCTATCTCCTACAAAATTTATGCGCGTACATAAGCAATTCATGGTTAACCTTGAGCAGATTGTATCCATTTCAAATACTGATTTGAAGCTTAGTAATCAACAACAGATTCCTGTAAGTACCGTACACAAACAATTATTGATGGACCAGTTTATCAATAAACGAACCCTATCTAGATTCAAAGATTGATTACCCCTTTTTGGTTTTCAAGTGTAATTGGAATACAGAACCTTTTCCTTCAATAGAAGTTGCTGAAATACGGCCATCCATCAACCTTGCAAAGTGTTTGCAAAGCATTAAACCAAGTCCTGTTCCTTTTTCTTTATTGGTGCCTGGCGTGCTAGCCAATGACCTAAGATTGATAGCATTAACTAATTTTAATTTCTCTTGACTTAATCCAATCCCATTATCGGCAATACCAATGATGCATTCATCTCCTACTTCTTCTTGCGCAAAGACTTTAATAAGACTTTGTTGATGCGAGAATTTGAGTGCATTGTTTAAAAGATTTCTGACAACCAATTCAACCATATTCTTATCTCCAAAAACCATCAATGGATGATGAAGCTGGTTATCTATTTCAATTTGCTTTTTCTGCAAGGCAGGAGTCATGCCTTCTAAACAATCTGCGATGATTGGCTGAACATTAATCATTTCCATCACTGGTTCAAACCCTTGCATTTGGCTAGAGGCCCAATTGAGCAAGTTTTCCATCATGGTAGAGGTATGGTCTAAGGTTCCCCTAATTTGATCAAGATACAAGGCTAATTTTTCTTGTGGAATGGAATCGTCCTCTAATAAAGATCCAAAAGCAATTAGATTATTCACAGGTGCACGCATATCATGACTAACAATGCTAAACACTTTGTCCTTAACCTTACCCATTTCTTCCAACTCAGATTTTTGTGCCAACACCAATTCATTCAACTTTTGCATTTTCTGCTTGGCTTTGTAAGCAAAAACGGCGGCGATGGTAACTACCAATGCAATTAGGCCAAGTAAATAGCTAATTCGCTGGTTGGTGGTTAACAGTAATTGCTGGTCTTTTAGTTTTTGATCAGCAATACCCATTTCTAGTTTTTTCTCTAAGTCTTTTTGTTTTAATTGAGCAGTACTTAGCTTTTTCTCAGTCTCTAGTTCTGCCTGCTTTTTTAAATAATTTAATTGTTGAATTTGCTTCTCTCTATTGGTTAACTCAAGCTGCTTTTCTTGCAAACTCAATTGCTGTTGTTGTTGAATGGCAAAAGCTTGTTGCTGTGCAATTTTGTTTTCCGCTAATTGTTGATTGGTTTGATAATCTCTCTCTTTAGATGCAAATTCAAACTGTATTTGTTTTCTTGAAATTTCCCGCTTTCGGTCATCGTTATTCAAAGCATCATTGATAGAAATAAATTGCTTGTAAAAAAAATAGGCACTATCAAAATGTTGTTGTTTTTCATGCAACTGACTTAGATAAAACAAAGCATCTTTTTCAATAATTTGATTTTTCAAAACTCTTGACCCATCTAAAGCAAGTCTTAACCAAGGAAAGGATTTGGAAATCTCACCCTGCTTTGTATAAATTCTCCCAATATTTAAAACAGCTTGATATACTTCATTATTTCTGTCAATTTTTTTAAATAGCTGAAGTGATGTCTCAAAGGCAGCTAATGCACTGGGATAGTGTATTTGTGTTTCCTCAAAATATCCAATGCTCTTTTTAGCGGCACCTAACCAGTCTTCGTCATTAATTTCTTTGGCAATTACCTCTGCAGAATCTAAATAAGCCCTACAAATGGCATATCGTTTGTTCCAATCAAAACCAAGTTTTCTAAAGTCCGTTTCGGACACTTTTAATAAAAGGTTAGAAATACCCGTATAACTTTGGAATGCACCAATCAACCCAGCTTCCCCTGCTTTTCTAAATCCAATCGCAGCTTTTTGATAATAGTCCAATGAACGGTCTAATTGGTCTGCAAAATCGCTATATAATTCACCCATATTCACATAGCAAGACAACAAATCTTCTTGGTTATTTACTGCCAAATAGTGATTGGCCGCAATTTGTGTTAGCGCTAGAGACTTAGGGTAATCACCCAAACTTTGATAGACCGTTCCAAGATTTACACGATAGTCTGAAGCAGCGTCTAAATCATGAAACTGTTGAGCCAGTTCAATACCTCGGTTATAATATTTAATGGATTTTTCAAATTCTCCAATCCCCTCATTTCTTAAGCCAAGAGCATTATACACTGGATAGATTAATCTGAGAAACTTAATTTTTTCTGCTAAATCAATGGCCTTATAGGCATATAAAAATCGCTGATCTGTTAGTTTCAATTTTCTATACTCCCGCATCAATTCAATATAGATCTTCACTTTTGTTGAGTCCTCAAACTGATGTTTTACCTCTACTTGTAAAAGACTATCTATTCTAGAACGCTGCCCCATGGCCAAGAATGCCATTGTCAAATAAACCATCAAAAAAAAGCCTTTCAATCTCATGTCTGTTCCTTGATTACTCTTTAAGCAGCTAAAACTGTCAGTTAAAGTACAGATTCAAAACCAAAAATGCGGAAATAAAAAAGGTCCTTCAAAATGAAGGACCCATTTTTTGGAGGATTATATGTTTATAAGCATTTCAAAACAGCATCACCCATGGCAGCTGTTCCCAGAATATTTTCAGGTGCAGTTGTTGCATCAGCAATATCCCTGGTTCTAAAACCTTGCTTTAATACTTTGTCTACCGCACTAATCACCAACTCTGATTCGGCCTTCATACCAAAAGATATATCCAACAATAAGGCTACAGAAAGAATAGAAGCCAATGGATTGGCTACACCTTTTCCGGTTATATCGTGTGCCGAACCGTGAATGGGTTCATAAACTCCGGTACCGTCTCCTATAGAAGCAGAGGCCAACATACCCATGGAACCCGCAATCTGTGAAGCTTCATCAGTAAGAATATCTCCAAACAAATTGGCAGTAACTACTACGTCAAATCTAGTTGGGTCTTTAATCAACATCATTGCTGTGCTATCAACAAATTGGTGCTCTACTTCTACGTCTGGATACTCCAAAGCAAGTTTCTGAATTTCTTCTCTCCAAAGACGACTGGTCTCCAATACATTGGCCTTGTCTACTGAGCAAAGTTTTTTCCTCCTTGTTCTAGCAGCTTCAAAAGCCTTACGACCAATTCTTTCTACTTCAAAACGGCTATAGACCGCATGATCGTAGGCAGTATCACCATTATTGGTTCTTCCCTTCTCACCAAAATAAATATCCCCTGTTAATTCTCTAAAGAACAAAATATCTGCCCCTTTTAAGATTTCAGGTTTTATGCTAGAAGCACTCAACAATTCATCAAATAATTTAATGGGGCGCAGGTTGGCATAAAGTCCCAATTCTTTGCGCATTTTCAACAAACCTTGTTCAGGTCTTACTTTGGCAGAAGGATCATTGTCATATTTGGGATGCCCCACAGCACCAAAAAGTACGGCATCTGATTGACGCATTTTTTCTAAGGACTCATCTGGCAAGGGATTACCAGTTGCCTCAATAGCCACATGACCAATCAAGGCAGTATCATAGGTAAAATTGTGGTCAAATTTTTCCGCAATCTTGTCTAGTACTAATTTACCAACTGCAGTTACTTCTTGACCAATTCCGTCTCCAGGTACTATTAAAATATGTTTGTTTGCCATTTTGTTATGGTTTTAAATAAGTGAATTAATGCATCATGTTTAACATCTTGGTAGTGGCCTTAATGGCCGATACCGTTTGGTCACTATCCAATCCCCTAGTCTTAAATTCCTTGCCATGATTCATCCAAGTAATGATGGTTTCACAAAGGGCATCGGACTTTCCACCGGGAGGAATATGCACGGTATAATCGGTTAACTGAGGAAGTGATATTTGTTTAATGGCATATACTTTTTTCAGTGCATTCATAAAAGCATCGTATTGACCATCGCCCTGCGCGCTTTCTTCAAAAGATTCTCCTTCAATCACTATTCTAAGTGTCACCGAGGGTCTTAGATTTTTGGCATGCGTGAGTACATAATTTTCTACCTGTACTTTTTCTTCAATGGCACTACTATCTAATACATCAGAAATAATATAGGGCAGGTCTGCTTGGGTAATCATTTCTTTCAGATCCCCAAGTTCAATAATTCTTTGAGTAACTTTTTTCAAATCCTCATCAGATAATTGAATCCCCAATTCACTGAGGTTATTTTCAATATTTGCCTTACCACTGGTTTTACCCAATGCATATTTTCTTTGGCGGCCAAACCTTTCTGGCATCAGGTCATTGAAATACAAATTATTCTTCTTGTCACCATCTGCATGTATACCTGCCGTTTGGGTAAATACATGCTCTCCAACAACGGGTTTATTAGAAGGAATTCGAATGCCAGAAAAAGTCTCCACCAATTTGCTAACGGAATAAAGTGCCTGTTCATTCACAGATGTTTTTACAGACTTTAGGTTATCGTGCAAAACGGCCACCGCACTGGCTAGTGCAGCATTACCTGCACGCTCACCCATACCATTAATGGTCAAATGAATGCCTTTGGCACCCGCTTTAACGGCTTCTAATACATTAGCTGTACCCAAGTCATAATCATTGTGTGCATGAAAGTCAAAATGTAATTGCGGATAGCGTTTTACTAAGTCACCAACAAATTCAGTAACCTCTGAAGGGATTAATACCCCTAATGTATCAGGCAACAAAACCCTTTCAATTGGCTGGTTTTGCAAAAAGTCTAAATA
>JBEAPC010000238.1:0-4875 GCA_041164585.1 Bacteroidota bacterium | reverse complement strand
CATGTTTTTAAATTTAATGTTGTTCGATATCCCCTAATTTACCAAAACCGTGCCAAACCCATTTTACTCACCAGAAAAATCCATTTTCCCCATTTTTTTTAATCTGCCCTTCAAATCCCATCTTTGCAGCCATGTCTGCAGAGAAATACATAGCTGATTGGAAAAAGGGGAATTTTAAACCGGTTTATTGGCTGGAAGGAGAAGAGTCTTATTTTATAGATCAGGTAGTGGAATATGCAGAACACCAGATTCTCTCAGAAGCAGAAGCAGGGTTTAACTTGTCTGTTTTTTATGGCAAGGATGCCGATTGGGCGGCGGTGGTAAATGCCTGTATGCGTTATCCCATGTTTGCAGAAAGACAGGTAGTCCTGCTCAAAGAGGCCCAGCACATGTCTCAAAAAGACTTGGAAAAATTGCAAAACTATATAGACAATCCGCTCAAAAGCACGGTCTTAATAGTTAGCCACAAAGAAAAAAAGTTTGACGGGAGGTCCCCTCTGTATAAAGTGCTCAAAGCCAAAACAGAGCTCTTGACCACCAAAAAAATGTATGATAACCAGCTACCAGAATGGACCAATCAAATGATTGCACAAAAGGGTCTGACCATATCGCCGAAGGCATTAACTGTATTGGTAGACCATATAGGAAATGACCTCAATAGAATTGAGAATGAGGTAGAAAAACTTAAAGTAAATCTGGGAGCAAGAAAGGGGATTACGGAAGACGATATTGAAACCTATATTGGAATCAGCAAGGAATTTAATCCCTTTGAATTACAAGCAGCCATTGGTCAGAAAGACCTAGCCAAAGCCATTAGGATTGTGCAGTATTTTGAAGCCAACCCCAAATCGGCCCCCATACAATTGGTGCTTCCCTCTATCTATAATTTTTTTAGTAAGGTTTACCAGGTACATGCATTACAAGGAACCAATGAAAAAGACATGGCATCCATCATGGGGGTGAGTCCTTTTTTTATGCGCGACTATCAAAATGCGGCACGTAAATATTCTTATCAAGCAGTAGAAACCATCCTTTTGTTATTACACCAATACAACCTAAAAAGTGTGGGTGTAAACAATGGCGGTACTTCAGACGCCGGTCTCATGAAAGAGATGGTAGTAAAAATGATGCAATAGTTAAGCCAGCAAGCGCTTGGCCAGAGCTTGATCCAAACCCAACTGGGTTTTCAGGGCGTCCAATCCATTGAATTTTTGTTCGGCACGCAAAAAATGCAAGACCTCTACTTCTAAGGATTTGCCATAGAGGTCTCCCTCAAAATCAAAGATATTTACTTCAATCACCTGATTAAAGCCATCAACCGTAGGTCTAACCCCAATATTCATCATGCCCTTCCATTCAGGTGTTTCCGTATTGCCCTTAATCCTTGCTTTTACCGCATAGACCCCGTTACCAGGTAATAGTTTTTCAAGATCGGATAATACTAGATTAGCCGTTGGATAGCCAATGGTTCTACCTAATTGATTACCCATGACCACCCTGCCTCCAAAGAAATAAGGGTATCCTAAAAACTGGTTGGCTGTTTCAATATGACAATTACTAATGGCTTGCCTGATCTTGGTACTGCTAACCCCAATTTGGTGTAAGAGGTGCTCCGGAATTTCTTTCACCTGAAAATCCAATTGGTCACCAAATGATTTGAGCAAATGAAAATCTCCGGTGCGGTTATTCCCAAACTTATGGTCATAACCAATGATCACAGTATGTGGATGAAAATTAGCCACCAAAAAATCACTGATATAAGCTTCGGCCGATTGACTAGCAAATGCTTGGTCAAAAGGAACAATCACCAAATGATCAATTCCCGTTGCGGCCAATAGCCTGTTTTTTTCTTCCAATGTGCCCAATAACTTAATATTATCAGGATTCTGAGAAATCACCGAACGGGGGTGGGGATAAAAACTGATGATAATGCTTTCTCCGCCAATTGCGGCGGCTTCTGCCTTTAATTGTTGGATAATTTGCTGATGCCCCAAGTGCACGCCATCAAAGCTGCCGATGGTAACAACGGCTTTTTTGAACATAGGAAGTGCGCTCTGATCCAGATGGTGTACCTGCATAATTGGGTGCAAATCTAAGGGTTTCATGGAAGTATGAAAATTGTACATTTGCAACCAGCAATCATAGATCATTCCAAAATTTCACCATGTCATTATACGCGCAACGCGGAGTATCTGCCCAGAAAGAAGAAGTACACGCAGCCATTGGTAAACTGGATCAGGGTTTGTACCCCGATGCCTTTTGCAAAGTCTATCCCGATTTTTTATGCGGAGATCCCGATTGGATCAATATCATGCATGCCGATGGGGCAGGCACCAAGAGTATCTTGGCCTATCTCTATTGGAAAGAAACGGGTGATGTTTCCGTTTGGAAGGGGATTGCCCAAGACGCCGTAGCCATGAATCTTGATGACCTGCTATGTGTGGGTATTACAGATAATATCTTATTCTCTTCTACCATTGACCGGAACAAACTCTTGATTCCAGGTGCAGTGTTAGAGCAAATTATCAATGGCACCCAGGAATTCTTCAACCAATTGGCGGAGTACGGGGTTAGGATCCATTATTTAGGCGGTGAAACCGCCGATGTAGGAGACGTGGTCCGCACTATTGCCGTAAATGGTACCATGAGTGCTAGATGGCCCAAAAGTAAATTGGTGACCAACGAGAAGATTGCCGAAGGCAATGTGATTGTTGGATTTGCCAGTTTTGGTCAAGCCAATTATGAGACTGAATATAACAGTGGTTTGGGATCTAATGGTCTCACCAGTGCAAGGCACGATGTTTTAGGAAAGCAATACAAAGACTATCCAGAAACCTTTGAACCCAAATTAAATGACGCGGTGGTTTATTTGGGAAAGAACGCCATGACCGATAGTATTGAGATAGATGGCAAGCCAACCAATGTGGGCAAACTGCTTTTATCACCCACCCGTACCTATGCACCCTTGATGAAGCAATTGTTGGATCAGTATTTTGACAATATCACGGGACTTATTCATTGCAGTGGCGGTGGTCAGACCAAGTGTATGAAATACTTGCCCAAGCCACTTAGGATTGTCAAAGACAACCTCTTTGCGCCGGCACCCATTTTCCAATTGATTCAAGAAAACTCTGGGGCCGATGATAGAGAAATGTACCAGGTCTTTAATATGGGACACCGTCTAGAAGTATTTACTGAAGCTGAAACAGCTCCCAAGCTAATTGCCGAAGGCGCTAAACTGGGTATTGAAGCCAGGATTGTGGGAAGGGTAGAAGCATCAGAAAAGAAAGAACTGATTTTGAAGACAGCCAAGGGAGAATTGGTTTACGAATATTAACAAGGGATTTCTCCAGCTTTTTATAATTTTAAGCAACCTGATGGCGTTTCAACTATAACCTTCAACAGTTATTTTGATTGTTGATTTTTGAAATTATTACCATGTCTGAAGCAATTGTATCTATTAAGAATGCCAATATCTACCAAGGAACCAACTTGGTATTGCAGAATGTGAACTTTGAAGTGCAGAAGGGAGAATTTGTATACCTGGTTGGAAAAACAGGTACAGGCAAGAGTAGCTTACTCAAAACCTTATATGGAGAGCTAACCTTAACAGAAGGAACCGGCACCGTGGTAGGATTTGACTTGCCCAGCATGGACTGGAAAAAAGTACCTTTCTTACGCCGTAACCTTGGCGTGATCTTCCAAGACTTTCAACTACTCACTGATAGAAATGTACACGAGAACCTCAAATTTGTGCTCAAAGCCACTGGCTGGAAAGACGAGATGCTCATGGAAGAAAAGATCAATGACGTGCTAGACAAAGTGGGTTTGAAAAGCAAGGGCTTTAAAATGCCTTTTGAAATGAGCGGTGGGGAACAACAAAGGGTAGACATTGCCCGCGCCCTGCTCAACTCACCAAAGCTGATCCTAGCAGATGAGCCCACAGGTAACCTAGATCCCGAAACCAGTGATGAGATCATGCAGCTCCTGCTAAAGATTGCCAAAGACTATGGCACCACGGTAATCATGGCTACCCATGACTTTATAGTAATCAACCGTTATCCATCCAGAATGCTCAAAACGGAACTTGGAAAGCTGATTGACAGTGCATCTAACTAATTGATTATCATTTCTTAAATTGAGATGATTAAAGTGAAGAGTGAAGAGTTAAGAGTGAAGAATGGGCAGTGATTTCCATAAACGAGTTTCCCTAAGCTGCGCTTAGGTTTTAGTAAGAATTAAAGAAATAGATGAGCATCTACAAACTGAAAAAGCCTTGGTATAGCCAAGGCTTTTTCAGTTAATAACAAAAAATTACGGCTTGCCGAGATTTAAAAAACATCGTCGCAAAACAAATTTCCCTTCACTCTTCACTTTCTCTTGGAATCAACTCGCGACTTACTTGTTTTTCGAGGTTTTTAAAAAAAGCTGTTTTTTATACTTGTTCTAGTATAAATCGGGGGGTGCTATTTTATACACGTTCTAGTATAAAATAGAAGGGCCGTTTTATACACGTTCTAGTATAAATCGGGGGGGGGGGCTATTTTATACATGTTCTAGTATAAAATAAAAGGGCCGTTTTATAACCGTTCTAGTATAAATCTGGGGTGCTATTTTATACACGTTCTAGTATAAAATAGTAGGGCTGTTTTTATACTTGTTCTAGTATAAAAACAGGGGCATTTCAAAAATTCAAAAAACATATAACCTAACTTGCGTTCCACATAATTTCCCACTCTTCACTCTTCACTCTTCACTCTTCACGCTTCACGCTTCACGCTTCACGCTTCACGCTTCACGCTTCACGCTTCACGCTTCACGCTTCACGCTTCACGCTTCACGATTCACGCTTCACGCTTCACGCTTCACGCTTCA
>JBEAPC010000237.1:0-5288 GCA_041164585.1 Bacteroidota bacterium | reverse complement strand
GGTTTGGTAAAACCGAAGTAGCTATTAGAGCGGCATTCAAGTCTTGTGTAGACGGCAAACAGGCTGCCATATTGGTGCCTACTACTATCCTGGCTTTTCAACATTATAAAACATTTAAAGACCGCTTAAAGGATTTTCCAGTAACGGTTGATTATGTGAATAGATTCAAATCTGCCAAGGAGAAAAAAGATACGCTTCAAAGACTGGAAGAAGGTAAGATTGATATAATCATTGGAACCCATGGTCTCTTAGGTAAAGAAGTGAAGTTCAAGAATCTGGGCATCATGATTATTGACGAGGAACAGAAATTTGGGGTTGGGCATAAAGAGAAACTAAAAACATTAAAAACCAATGTAGACTGCTTAACCCTTACTGCCACGCCTATTCCAAGAACCCTGCAGTTTTCACTCATGGGTGCGCGTGACTTGAGTATCATGAATACACCGCCTCCCAATAGACAGCCTATTCAAACAGAGGTACACGTATTCAACGATGACTTTATTAGAGAAGCCATCTATTATGAAACTGAGCGCGGTGGTCAAGTATTCTTCATCCATAACCGCGTTCAAGGTCTGGCAGAAATGTGCGCCATGATTCAAGGACTTTGCCCAGATCTAAGTATTGGTTTTGCGCATGGACAATTAGAAGGGCATGAGCTAGAAGAAAGAATCTTAGATTTTATTGATAGAAAATATGATGTATTGGTTTGTACCAATATTGTAGAGAGTGGGGTAGACATACCCAATGTAAATACCATTATGATCAACAATGCCCATCATTTTGGATTGAGTGATCTACACCAATTGCGCGGACGTGTAGGGCGTAGCAATAAAAAAGCATTCTGTTATTTAATGGGGCCACCCATGAGTTCCTTACCTACTGATTCGCGGAAGCGCTTGCAAACCTTGGAGCAGTTTAGTGATCTGGGTAGCGGATTCCAGATTGCCATGCGTGACTTGGATATTCGTGGTGCAGGTAATATGTTGGGTGGAGAGCAAAGTGGCTTTATGGCCGAGATTGGTTTTGAAATGTATCAGAAAATTTTGGAAGAAGCCATTAGAGAATTAAAACGCACCGAGTTCAAAGAACTGTTTAAGGAAGAGATCAGCAAACAGGATGATTTTGTTAAAGACTGTACCATTGATTCAGATTTAGAAATTCTCATCCCCGATGATTATGTAGATAGTGTAACTGAAAGGTTGTCTTTGTATACTAGGCTAGACAGTTGTGAGAATGAAACAGAACTTACTGGGTTTTATACAGAGATGATTGACCGCTTTGGTCCCATGGTACCACAGGTAGACGACCTCTTTATCACCGTGCGTTGTAGGTGGATGGCCGTTGAACTGGGTTTTGAAAAAATGACTTTGAAAGACAATACCCTACGTTGCTATTTTATCAATAGACCGGACTCTCCTTATTTTGAATCTGAGCTATTTAAAAATGTCTTGGGCTATTTGCAAACTGGTACCAATAAAGCCAGGTTAAAACAAGCTGGTAAAATGTTCTTATTGGTTGTAGATGATGTAAAGACCATGGAAGCCATGCATATTTTCTTAGAGAGAATGCATACCAAAGTATTGGGCAAAAAAGAAGCGCCGGCAAAGGATGAACCCGCCAGCGCTTAAATGTGTTTGAATTCTGAAAACTACTAGAATCCTTTTTTAGCAACACCGTCAGCAATCGCTTGCAAAGCTTTTGCTTCGCTCAAGATAGCCGCCATTTTGTTGCCTTTTCCATCATGACCACCGGCCATATAACCGCCTTTAGCAGTTTTAGTGACAACAGCGTCTTGCATAGGAACATTTTTTTCCTTTGTTTTCAGGCAATATGCTTTAATCATTTTTGAAGTGTCCATTTCTCTAGAATTTAATTGTTAGTGAATTTCTTATGGCTAATTAAGCACAAGCTAGTAATTTTTTCAACATATAGCTTGATTGTCAACTAGAACTAATCCACATTGCCAATCAACCTAAAAGCAAAGGACCGGGCTTGAATTCCGGTCCTTTTTGTATCTAAAATCTAGTTTTTTTAGTTCAAAAAGCCTAAACGTCAATTTTGGCGTATTTGGCGTGTGTTTCAATGAATTCGCGGCGTGGAGCTACCTCGTCACCCATCAGCATGCTGAAAATACGGTCTGCTTCAAAGGCACTATCAATAGTCACTTGTTTAAGGGTTCTACGCGTAGGATCCATAGTAGTTTCCCACAATTGTTCCGCATTCATCTCACCTAGACCCTTGTAACGCTGTGTATTTACGCTGTCATCCTTGCCTCCACCCAGCTTTTCAATCCAAAACTTGCGTTGTACTTCATTATAAGCATATTCCTGGTCCTTACCCTTTTTTACCAAGTATAATGGCGGTTGGGCAATATAAACATAACCCTGTTCAACCAATTCCTTCATATAACGGAAGATAAAGGTCAGGATCAGGGTAGCAATATGCGATCCATCCACGTCGGCATCGGTCATGATGATCAACTTATGGTAACGGAGTTTGGCAATATTCAAAGCTTTTGGATCTTCTGGGGTACCCACCGTAACACCAAGAGCGGTGTACATATTGCGGATCTCCTCGTTTTCATAGATTTTGTGCTCCATGGCTTTTTCCACATTCAAGATCTTACCTCTTAAAGGCAAGATGGCTTGATAGCTGCGGTCTCTACCCTGTTTGGCCGTACCACCTGCTGAATCCCCTTCCACCAAGTATAATTCGCATTTTTCAGGATCACGCTCAGAACAATCGGCTAGTTTACCAGGTAAACCACCACCGCTCAAAACAGTTTTACGCTGAACCATGTCACGTGCTTTTTTAGCAGCAACACGGGCTTGGGCAGCCAAGATAATTTTAGAGATCACGTTCTTTGCTTCACGAGGATTCTCTTCTAAGAAAGCTTCCAATGCGCGTGCAACAGTTGTTTGTACAATCCCGCTTACCTCACTATTACCCAATTTGGTTTTAGTCTGTCCTTCAAACTGTGGTTCAGGAACTTTTACAGAAATAATGGCGCTTAAACCTTCTCTGAAATCATCTCCTTCAATAGTCACTTTTGCTTTTTCAAACAGACCTTGTTTATCGCCATAGGTTTTGAAAACACGGGTCAATGCCTGACGGAAACCAGTTACGTGGGTACCGCCTTCAATGGTATTGATGTTGTTTACATAAGAGAAGATATGTTCCTTAAAGTCATCGTTATAAGTAAGGGCAACTTCTACCGCTACATTGGATGCTTCATCATGACCATCTACATACAATGGTGCAGGAATCAATGGCGTACGATTACCATTCTTGTCTAACAATTCTACAAACTCCACAATCCCACCTTCACTGTAGAATACAGTAGAATTAGGGTTTCCAGCCTCATCTAACTCACGTAAGTCAGTTAATGTAATGCTGATTCTGCGGTTCAAGAAACACAATTCTCTCAAACGGCCTTCTAAGATTTCTCTTTTATAAACTGATTCTTGGAAGATGGTTAAATCGGGCCAGAAATGAACATAGGTTCCAGTTTTTTCACTGGTGCCTGCTTCACGAACAGCATATTGAGGTACCCCAATTTTGTATTCTTGTTCAAAGATTTTTCCTTCACGGTGAACGTTTACCAAGAGCTTGGTTGAAAGTGCGTTTACGCAACTCACACCCACACCGTGCAAACCACCAGAAACCTTATAAGTGTTTTTGTCAAACTTACCACCGGCGTGTAATACGGTCATTACAACTTCCAAAGCAGAGCGTTTTTCTTTGGTGTGCATGGCAGTAGGAATACCCCTACCATCATCCTGTACGCTAATGCTATTGTCTGTATGGATAGTTACAATAATATTTTTGCAATAACCGGCAAGGGCCTCATCAATACTGTTGTCAACCACCTCATATACCAAGTGGTGTAAACCTTTCACGCCAATATCTCCAATATACATGGCCGGTCTTTTACGAACCGCTTCCAATCCTTCTAATACCTGAATACTGTCCGCGCCGTAATTCTTATTTTGTTCGTCGTTGCTATCTAATTGTTCCTGAGTCATAGGGTTAATAAACTGCCTTTTTATAGTGAAATGACAATGGGCGAAGTTAATGAAAATAAGGGGTAGGAGGGTTAATAAAAATGCCTATTTATCCACTTTTGACAGGGCTAAACAGGCATAAAAACTTTTTTTTGTTAGAATCTCTCCAAAAAGGGCTTTTCTGGCCTTATTGGCGCATTACAATCTCTACGCGATAGCAGTTGGGATTATTGAAATCAATGACAATATCCTCGTCCGCTATGCGAAAACTAGCACTAAATGGAAAGATTACATCTGTTAGGTAGTACATATTCCGCTTGGTCATATTTGTCACATCGGATCGAGTCATGAAACTGCCTTTCAAAATCTGGATGCTGCCCAAAACGGGTTTGGGAATGGTACCATGGGTATCATCCGAGCCACCCATGACACTGGACAGGTCAATCACAATTTGCAAAGGGGCTTGCTTGGTATCAGGTTTAACGGATATGGTTTGAACATTATAACCCTTGCCTTGCACTTTAAAAGGAACTTCATAAATGCCCACATATAGATCTTTGGCCCAAAAACCACTCAGCGTACTATCTGCTTTTCCAGCAATGGGATAGTGCATCACACCCTCTCCCTGTCTTTTTCCTAATTTAAAATTACCCTCATACCAATTCCCATTTTGCCAACTGTATTTACCAATTCCTTCAGGTAAGCCGTTTTTGAATTGGCCTTCATAGCTATCAACACCCTTTGACTTGCCTTTTCCATTGGCTTTTGACTTATCACATTCTCCTTCATATACGCCAGAAATAGAAGGCAATAAAACCTTGCATTCCTGTGCCATTAATGTGCTACTGGCTAATAGTAGGGTTAATAATGCTGTAATTTGATATTTCATCATGCCAATTTTAGATGTGTAAACAATTGTAAATTAATCATTAAACTGTCATAATTCCAAGCTTTAACAGTAGATTCTTGTTCAATGGATGTTTATACATTAAATTTGCAGTCCATGATGCAAGCAATGGACATATTAAGACTGGCTCACAAGAATGGAATTGATCCAAGCATGGACCTGTTGTATGAAAAAGGACAACAGATTCCAGGTTCTATCAATTACCAAGTACGCCGATATTATGCCCAAAATCCATGGGTGGCAGAAGATACTGGCATGATGGTCTATCATTATAATGCCAAAAAACCGGAAGAAAACTATTTAGAGCTTCGCTATTGCACTACTGGTAATAGGTATTGCGAGGAAAGAAGTTGTGGAATGTGTAATCAATTGCCCAC
>JBEAPC010000236.1:0-3347 GCA_041164585.1 Bacteroidota bacterium | reverse complement strand
GCTCAGACGTCATGTCTTTTGCCAAAACTGGCTTGGCCAATTTTGTGGCTTTCTGTGATGTTGATATGGGTGCTCCCCAAACACTAGAAGTATTGAAAAAATTTCCCGATGTTCCGCGCTTTCAAGATTTTAGAACCATGTTTGACAAAATGGGTTCTCAAATTGAAGCCGTATCCATTGGCGTTCCGGATCATTCGCATTTTGCCATTACCATGATGGCCCTTTCTTTGGACAAGCACGTGTACGTTGAAAAACCCATGGCTCGCACTTTCAATGAAGTGGAACTAATGATGAAAGCTGCTAAGAAACATTCCAAAGTGGTGACTCAAATGGGTAACCAAGGTCACTCGGATGGCAACTATTTCCAGTTCAAAGCTTGGACCGAAGCGGGTATTATCAAAGACGTAACTGCTATTACGGCCCATATGAACAATGCCCGTAGATGGCATGGTTGGGATACCAATATTAAAAAACTACCTGCTGCAGAAGTTATTCCTGCAACCCTTGACTGGAATACTTGGCATGGGGTTACGCAAATGCATGACTATAACCACGATTATGTAAATGGTCAGTGGCGCTGCTGGTATGATTTTGGAATGGGTGCCCTGGGCGATTGGGGTGCGCATATTATTGATACGGCACACCAATTTCTAGACCTTGGATTACCTACGGAGATCAGTATGCTCAAAGCAACTGGTCACAATCCTTTCTTCTATCCAACTTCTTCTACCATTAAGTTTCACTTTCCGGAGCGCGCTAAAATGCCGGCCTGTGACATCACTTGGTATGACGGTGTTGACAACCAACCACCCCTTCCGGCCGGTTACACCAACACCCAATTGGACGCCAATATTCCTCCGGCCGGCAACGCCAAAGTACAGGCTGCCAAACTAAACCCTGGTAAAATTATCTATGGTAAGGACCTAACTTTCAAAGGTGGTTCTCATGGAACCACGCTTTCTATTATTCCTGAAGAGAAAGCAAAAGAAATGGCTGGCCGATTGCCCGAGGTTCCTGTGAGCCCAAGTAATCACTACGCCAATTTCTTAAAAGCCTGTATGGGTCAGGAAGAAACCCGTTCTCCATTCCATATTGCTGGTCCTTTGAGTCAGGTATTCTGCTTAGGTGTATTGGCGCAGCATTTGAACACTACGCTGAAGTTTGATAGAAAGACAAAAAAGATTACCAATAATAAAATGGCCAATGAAATGTTGGTAGGGCTGCCTCCAAGAAAAGGATGGGAGCAATATTATAAAATTTAAATTTCCCAATTCTCTAACTCCCCTACCGTTTACGGGAGGGGTGCCCGCAGGGCGGGGTGGGTAAATGACTCGTCCTAAAAAAAGTTTACAGTTTTAATAATTAATCCTGTTATTGGTTGTCATTTACTTTTTAATCCTAGGATTGGTTTACAAACGTAGGATGTTTTGGGTAATAGTTCTTCCATAATCTCTTTGTTTCCATAGGCTGATTAGATTGATGTACTTGATTTGGTTTAAGATTACCGATACTCATATGCGGTCTTTCATTGTTATATAATTCAATTACAAATGCTAGTACACGTTTAGCGTCTTCAATATTGTTTACTTCGTATGCTTCTAAATATTCATCCTTGATGATTCCATTAACTCTTTCAGCTGTTGCATTTTCAAGAGGATCACTGTTCTCGGTCATGCTAATTCCAATATGGTAGTCCTGTAATAGCTTTACATACGCAGGATTACAGTATTGAAAACCCCTATCACTATGGTGCGTGAGCTGAACAGGGCGCGTTGGCCCTAAAGCCAAAAGCGCCATGTTCAAAGCCTGGATAGTTTCTATAACTGCTAGCGTCTCTGCAACATGATAACCTACAACTTTATGTGAGTATATATCTGTTATAAAACTGATGTATATATGCTTTTCCTTATTTATTTTCCAATAGGTTATATCACTTACCCAGAGTTGATTAGGAGCAGTGGCTTTAAAATCTCTGACTAGATTTGGATACTTCTTATACCGATGGTAAGAATTGGTTGTCCTAATCGATCTTTTGCGCCTACGTACTAATAAGTGATACTCGGAGAGCATTGTAAAAAAAGCATCTCTACCCATTTTGATACCATGCTCTTGCATAAATATCAACAGCAAACTATACAGTTTACGTCCTCCCATTCTAGGGTGTCTCTCGCGGATTTTACGCACCTCTTGGATAATCAGTTCTTCTTCGATTGTACGGTGTACAATCTCCTGATTTTGCTGATAGTAAGCCTGTCTTGTTATACCAAACCAACCACATAGCTTGGCCAAGCCTATGTGTGGAAAATTACTTTTCATTGCCTCTATGGCTTGGTATTGAACTTTTTTCTGATGGGGATCTTGAACTCTTTCTCAGCAATATCTACCATGGTAGAAAACGCAATAGCTTTGAGCTCCGCTTCCTTGAGCTGCTTCTCTAACTCTACAATGCGATTCTTTAATTGAAGTTGTTCAAACTCCTCTTCAGAAGACTTGGGTTCAACCTTCTTCTTAGACATATTAAAACCATTTGAAGCAAGTTTAGGCATTAATTGTTGACTAGAACTCAAATATCCTAAATCTCGCATCCATTGGAGTAAACAGCCATGATCTGCTCTACCTGTATACTTTCTCCAAATCTCATCTTTGGATTTGCCCCCTAATAGAAAATCTTGAATAACCGCATGTCTCTCTTGTTCCGAGAAAGAACCACTTGAACGTTTAATAACTGCTTTGTCCATTTTTACACCGTTTTTAGTGTAAACCTATTTCAGGACAAGTCATGGTTCATAATTCCCCTGAAATGCAATATCTTGTCTCAAACTTGCCAAATGCCCCAATATATTCTGTCTTTTGACCAAGGGACCACTTCTAGCCGCGCCATTGTTTTCAACAAACAGGGATCTATCATTGCAGTAGCCCAAAAAGAATTCACGCAAATTTTCCCGCAACCAGGTTGGGTTGAACATGATGCCAATGAAATCTGGAGTACCCAATTAGGGGTGGCTGCAGAAGCCATAATCAAAGCAGGACTTACCGTAAAAGACATAGCTGCCATAGGCATTACAAATCAACGTGAAACAACCGTAGTTTGGGATAAAGTCACTGGACAACCTATACACAACGCCATTGTTTGGCAGGATAGAAGAACTGCAGAATTCTGCGATAGCCTAAAAGCCCAAGGCAAAGACAAACTCATTCAACAAAAAACAGGTTTGGTCATAGACGCTTATTTTTCAGCTACCAAGGCCAAATGGATTTTAGATAATGTTGCAGGAGCGAGGGAAAGGGCCGAAAAAGGAGAACTCTGTTTTGGAACCATTGATACTTGGTTGGTTTGGAAACTAACC
>JBEAPC010000235.1:0-5440 GCA_041164585.1 Bacteroidota bacterium | reverse complement strand
TCAATTTGCAACTGCTCCCGCAACAGGATTACATTTTGGTATCAACTATCCCGGAGATTATAATGACCAAGCCAATCCAAGAGTGATAGTACCAGTTTATACCAATGGCGATAATAGGGTAGCTGGTTCAGCTGCTAACGGAGACGCTATTTATGCTTATAATTATAATGCCCTTGGTGGTCAAACAACCCTTGGAACAATGGGTCAAATTGGTGCCGTTTGGGGAACTGCTTATAATAGACAAGCCGACAAATTATACTATGCTGCTTTTGCCAAAAGACACGTGAATGCAGGTCCTTTTGGTTTAAATGGTTTATACGTTACCACAAATGCTAAATCAGTTAATAATACTTCATCTACAGGTAGTTTTGTAGACTTAAATGCCATTAACCCTGCTTTTAATGCAGGTACCGTTACTAGAAATTTTGCCCCTGGTGCAGGTGATAAGACTAACCCCAACTATGACGATGCAATGTTTGATGCAGTAGGCAAGAAGGGTATGGGTGGTTTGACTATTTCTGATGATGGAAAATACCTTTATGTTGTTAATTTGAATGATGGAAGATTATGGCGTATCACGCTAGGAGCTAATGGTACCGCACCTTCAAGTGCAGGTGATATTGTGGCTTATCCAGCTTTTACCAATCCTTCAGCATATAGTTCATTTAGACCATTTGCCGTTAAATACTATCGCGGAGCCATCTATGTTGGTGGTGTAACTGATGGTGTGAAACCAGATAATTCTGCAGTAGATCGTAATGACTTAAAAGCATTTGTTTACAAAGTAGACGCAAGTGCTAATCCAGGTACTGCAAGTTTTACACAAGTATTAAATGCCAGTTTGACTTTTAATAGATTGTCCAATTTGAATTCTGGATGGAATGCTAAAAGAGCTACAAATTATGTAGACGCAAACGGAACCAATGCATCTTTGTCCAATACTGCTTGGCACCCATGGTCAAGGAATTTTTCTGAGATGATTTTTTCAAGTTCACCAGGAAGGATAGCTTATCCACAACCCATTTTGTCGGGTTTAGAATTTGACCCAACAGATGGTTCCATGATTCTAGGTATTTCTGATAGAACTGGGGATCAAACTGGTAATGAGAATTTAAGTACCAATACAGGTTTAGGAGATTTATATACTGGTAATGGAGCTGGTGATATATTAAGAGCTTCCAATACTGGTGCAGCTTATACAAGTTTTGCTATTGAAAACAATGGTACAGCGGGTACAAGAACAACTGCAGGTGTTGGTAACAATGAAGGACCAAATGGTGGAGAGTTTTATTTTACTGATCGTTTTACACAAGGATATAATGTAGTTGGATTACCAGCATTAGGTAATGGAGATAATACATCCGGTTCATGGCCTTATAGTGGTGGTTTAGATCACGAAGAAACCAGTACTGGAAGTGTTGCTTTAATGGCAGGAAAAGATGAAGTATTAACTACTGCATTTGACCCAATTAATGCATGGTATAGTGGTGGTGTTCGTTATTATTCTAATGTGGATGGTGGTGCTTATAATGGTATGAAATTATATGAGGGCCAGTTTGTAGACGTATTTGGTAAAGCAAATGGCTTGGGCGATTTGGAAATCATTTCTGCACCTGCACCTATTGAAATAGGTAATAGGGTTTGGCTTGACGCCGATGGTAATGGTATTCAAGACCCAGGTGAAAATCCAATTGCTGGTGTAACTGTTGAATTGGTTAAAGCCGGATTAGTAATTGCAACTGCAACTACTGATGTTGACGGTAACTATATATTTAGCTCAGATCCTTTGGGTGTAACCACGGCATCTAATATTTACAATATTGTTGGTTTAACCGCTAACACAGCTTTCACCATTCGTATTCCAAATGTTACTGGTGGTTCTAAACAAGCTGCCTTGGGTGTGAATGATTTAACCACAGCCAATACAGCTGGTGGTTCAAACGCAGATGAAATTGATAGTGATGGTGTACTTGCTGGTAATAATGCAGAAGTAACTCTAACTACTGGTGTAGCAGGTGCCAATGACCATAGTTATGACTTTGGATTCAGTACTGCTGTTCCTGGCGGAGGAGGTGGTGGATTAGAAAGTAAGAGCTTGGGTGATGCAGTAGGTAGGAGAGTCTTTAATAAAGCTGTTAACAGCCAACAAGGACCCGTGAACTATAGCAAAATGCCTGTGGTTGAAAATAGGATTATTCAAAACCAGATTAAAGGTGTTGGAACCAGTCTTACTTTGAGTGAATTATTGCCTAAGCAAATCAAGGGTACTAATTACAAAGCATTAACTACAACACCTACAGATATTCCTAGTATTACAAATGCAACAGATGTTTTGTCTATTGACTTTGTTTTAAATGATCAAGCAAAAGCAGTATCCTTTGCCACAAGAACTCAAGGTGAAGTATATGATCACACCAAAGCCATTTGCGACAGGTTAAAAGGTTCTGAATTAATGAGTATTGAAAATGTAACCATTAACAATATCAAATTTGTAAGGTACAATTTGAAAAACTCTTTAGGTCAAATTGAATATGCCATGAGTTTTGCTGTTGGTGCCAAATCAGGAAGATTGAATTATAGCATTCAAAGTAACTGGTTGAACAGGGATTATACTGCTGATGAAATCATGTACAATGTGCAACTTTGGGCAGTATCACCTGAATTGGTGATGAATATGGCCAATGACATTGTAACTAGGTTAAAAGCTTCTATGCCTGTGATTGAGCAAGTAAATAGCATTGTTCTTCCTAAAACCTATGTAACAAAAGGTAAGCGTGAAGCAGAAAACTTGGTATTGAACATTGTTAACAATAGCAGTTTCACTAACGGATATATTGAATTACAAGAGAAAGCTAACGAATTGTCAACCAGTTTGGTTACCAGACAAGTACCATTTACTGTTGGTGCTAATGGTAAAACTGTATTGACTATTCCAGCTAGTGATTCTTATGAAGCTGCCATGTTTGTCTACATGAATGGAGTAATGCAAGACCAACTCTTTATGGCCGATGGTAGTTGGGTAGCCAATGTTAATGCAAATACATCTACTTTAAAATCATTTAAAGTGGAAAACGATCCTAAAATGATTGTTGAGAATAAAACAGATTTTTTATTATTCCGTAATGTAAAAGTAGAAGCAAGCAGCCCTGATTATGTATCTGTATACAAATTGCTCAGAGGTGGTGGTGCTCCTCAAGACCTTACTGGTTATAAAACTTTACAGTTCAATGCCAAGGGTTCAGGAGTAGCTTTACAAATCATTTTAGTAAAAGAAGGTATCCAAAACTGGGATGATCAATACAGATTGAGAATTCCATTGTCTTCTACCAATAAGGATTACAAAATCAGTTTAGATGATTTCAAATCTCAGGCAAGCAATGGTAAGATTAATCCTAATGATATTACAACCGTCATCTTTGCCTTGGAAGTAAATACGGGTAAATTGACCAATATTTCGGCTGACTTTAATAGGGTATTGTTCTCCAAAACAGATTATTCTTACCTGTCTAGTTTAAATTCTACTGAACTAAACGTGTTCCCGAATCCATCAAAAGGTAGCTTCAAAGCCAGCTTTAAGTCTGCAGAAACTACTGATCTTACCTTGTATTTAACAGATGCAACTGGACGAAGGGTATATAGTCAATCAGTAAAAGCTCAAATTGGAGAGAATCAGGTACCTGTTAATTTCACACCAAAACAAGGTAGCATCCTGACCAATTACATCCTTTCTTTAGATGGAAATGGTTTCAAATACCAACCTAGAAAAGTAATCATTGAGTAAATTATAAGCCCCTTTATAAAGCAAAGTCCTGGAGTAATCCGGGACTTTGTATTTATGCACATATTGGAAAAAAGAAGTGGAAAACCAAAAAATACAAGGAATCTGGTATTTTTCTGTAGTCATTCATTTAGTTCTTTTACAATGTTAACCAATCATAAAGCTTAAAAAGAATTGATATGGCACTCGAGATCTATGGTTTTTTTATTGGATTTGCTGTGTTGATGTATTATTTACATCAACCCAAAAAAGCAAAAGTTGCACAGAAGAAATAGATATAATTTCCCCCTAAGCTTGTTATATTAATAACACCCTAATGTTATTTTAACTGTACCCAATGATAGCGCCCTCCCTGTGAGGGTGCCTTTGTTTTAGGCATTCCCCAATTCTTTTAAGGCTTTTACTAGTACATCCAATTCAGTTGTTCTAGTAAATACATTGGGCGTGATTCTGCAACCATGCACGGATGCTCCATCAATAGCAACAGTATAAATGCCATATTTCTTTAACAATGTTTCAGCTAATAAGGCGGGTTTCATTCCCTTAATTCCAACATTGGCTATAGCACAGGATCTACTAGGATCCGTAGGGGTATACAATTCAATATTTCCCTTGCCCCTCACCTTAGAAGTCCAATATTGCTGTAAAAAACGTAGTCTTGCTTCTTTTTTCTCGGCTCCAATACTATTATAAAAATCTACTGAATTACTAATGGCTAAATCGGAATGAACAGGATGGGTGCCAATATGATTTAGCCTACCAATATCGGTTCCTGGTCTTTCACCATCGGCCAGTAATGGCCAGATATCTCCAGCTTTTCCGTTTTTTACATATAAGAATCCAACACCTAGAGGTACTGCTAACCATTTGTGTAAGCTAGCACCATAATAGTCACAATGTAAATCTGGTATGCTATAGGGTAATTGAGCAAAGGCATGGGCGCCATCAACCAATACTTCTACACCCTTGCTATGTGCCATATCACAGATTTTGCGAATAGGCAAGATCTGCCCCGTAATATTGACCATATGTGATACCATGATCATTTTGGTCTTGGGGGTTATGGCATTTACGTAAAAGTTGACAATCTCCTCATCCGATTTGGGATCCATAGGTAGTGACAATACTTTATTGACCACACCATGTTTTTTAGCTACTAGTTTAAACATGTCTAACATAGCTCCGTAATCCTGTTCCACCATAATGGCTTCGTCACCTGCTTGCCAATGAAATCCGCCAATTATCATGTCTAATGATTCAGTGGTATTTCTAGTAAGTATTAATTCTTCTGTTGTACAGCCAGCAATTGCAGCCACTTTTGAAGCAGCTTTTTTCTTATTGTCAAATTGTACGGTGCGCATATAATAAGCACCCTGATAATTGACTTCACGTATATGATCTAGATAAGCTTCCAAAACAGGAGTAGGAAGTATATTATAATAACCGTTTTCCAAATTGATATAGTCAGGTTTTAACCTGTAAAAACTACGGATGCCTTCCCAGAAATCAGGATCTTGGGCCAGAGAATCTGGTGATTGGTGTTGACCTTGATGTAACCAATTTGCTAAGGAATCCAAACTCATTGCTGTGCCCAAACCTGCTAGGGTCATGCCTTTGATAAAACCACGTTTGTTCATTTTGGTATTTTATTAAAAAGGTATA
>JBEAPC010000234.1:0-9079 GCA_041164585.1 Bacteroidota bacterium | reverse complement strand
TACTAGTAAGTTAGGGAAGAGTGAAGAGTGAAGAGTGAAGAGTGAAGAGGAAAGTGAAGAGGAGGAAAGTGAAGAGGAAGAAAGTGAAGAGTGAAGAGGAAGAAAGTGAAAAGTGAAGAGATAAGAGTGAAGAATGATGAGGAAGGTTAAGAAAGAAGTGGAGCATAAAAGAGAAGACAAAAAACAATTAATTCAATTAATTAAACCAATAACAAACAACAACAACAACAACAACAACTATGAAAAAAGTAATCGCAATGACCGCATTTCTAGCCCTAGTAGGATTAGAAGCCATTTCTCAGGTGCCAACTGGTTTTCAAAAAGCCACCATTACCCTAGCAAATAATGAAACCGTGGAAGGTGCCATTAAAGACGGGGGAATTGCCAAAGGAACCGTACAATTTGTTGCAGCCAGTGGTTCTAAGAAAAGCTATTCTGCAGCTGAACTAAATGCATTAACCGTTAATGGAGAATCTTATTTGGCTTTGTCTAATGATTTTTACAAAGTGTTGGTGAATGGTAAAGCTTCTTTGTTGCAAAAGCAATCGGACAATAGTGGCAAAATGATTTTTAATGGTTCAGAAGCATCTATTGCTACTACTACTGAAGGAAAGATTGGAGAGTGGTACCTACTTACTACATCTAACGGTGACTTGCATTTATTGGGCAAAAAGAATTTTGATGCTGTATTAACCAACGCATTAACGGATTGTCCTGCTTTTTTAGCAGACTTGAAAGCCAAGACTTTTGCATATGACCAACTTACCCAAGCAGTGGTTAAGTACAATCAATGCAAATAAGAAATTGCGTTAGTTTCAATTTTCCCCCGTTGATAAAATCCCCGATTCGGGGATTTTTTGTTACATCAGGTTTCCATGTGTAGCTACAAAGGCTAACTAAGAAAGCTTAACTTTAAAAAAATTGCTGCCATGCTCAAATCCTTATTCTCTACCATCGCCTTTGGGATATGCCTTACTGCAGCGTCACAAACCATTTCAAGACCAACCAGTGTATTTGAAGAATCCTATGGACAGGACGGCAAACCCATGACCACTAAGACAAGGGTAGTTGAGGGGTCTCCCATGTTTCTGGAAAAATGGTTTGAAGGCAAAGTGGTTTTGAATAAAGGGAAGGAATTTACAGATGCAGCGTTTCAATATAACCTAGCCACCCAACAATTGTTTTTCAAAAAAGACAGCATCGTTTTTGCTTTTACTGAACCCCTGGTTTCTTTTACCTTAAAGCAAGAGATAAAAGGGGTAGAACAGATTTTTCAATTTAAAAATGGCTACCCCGCTATTGGTAAATGGGGTTCCAATTGTATCTACCAGATTTTGGTAGAGGGCAATCAACTACAATTATTAAAATTGGAAGAAAAGAAAGAACAGGAACAATACGTGTACAACCAACCGGCAAAATGGGTGTACAAAACACAGGTATCTTGGTATGCTTATTTTCCTGCTACCAAGGAAATCAGAGAGATCAAGAATAGCTTGAGCGAACTAGCCAAAACCCTTCCTGAATTTGAATCAAAGATCCAAGCTTTTGCCGCCAATAAAAAAGGGAAAAAGCTGGATGAACCAACCCTTTCCCTTCTATTTGAAACATTGAACAAATAAGCTAGAGTTCTGAATAAGGTGTTGCGTGACAAAGAATGGTTTCATTACGTTGTACGGTATTTTTATATTCAGCCTTGCCAGATAAGGTTTTCCATTCTGGATCTGCACTAAAGGTTTTCCAGTGTGCATTGCGGTCATCTATATTGTTAAAGCTGGTCATGTACATGAGGTTGGGCATTCTGGCTCCGGCCAATACTTCGCCATAAAAAATAGCATTAAAATTTAGTCTAACAAACAAAGCCACTTCTCCACCCGCATTAAACATCTCTACTTTTTTGCGATACATTTTTTCAGTAGGTCCTTCATAGGATCTTAATTCATATACCCTTTCATCTGCAGTACCTGTAATCTTGGGTGCTGCAAAATCAGGCATCATTTCATAGGCTTTTAACAAAATGGCTTCCTTTCTAACAAAGGGTGTTTGGTTATAGGGCGCATTTAAATAAGCGGCACCATCCGTTAAATGTTGTTCATCCTTCCAGATAGCCATATCAGTTTTGTCAATTTGGTCAATGGTTTTATAGGGAATAAACACAAAGATTTTTTTATCAGCAGCTGTATCGTTAGCAATGGGTTTGAACACACCCACTTTGGCAATACCCGCACGGTGTAAGGTTGGAATCAATGCACTTTGTAAATAATTGTCTACTGCAGCCATTTGGGTGGCGTTGGCAATATGGTAGACGGTTATTTGATAATAAGCCCTTTTGGGTTTAAAAGCATTTGCCATGCTGCTGAATAATAGCAAAGCGGTAAATAGGGCAAGCGTAATCTTCTTCATGTTATTGATGGATTAATCTATAAATAAGCAATGCGGCTCTTTGTGCAAGGAAAGATAGTTCATTCAGGTTAATGGTTTCTCCAGGAGCGTGGGCTCCTTTTCCAGAAGCACCCAATCCATCCAAACAAGCTACATATTGTGCTATATAAGAAATGTCTCCAGCACCGCGGCTGCCTGGATCACCCGCAACGGTTTTGCCTGCACCCATGTCTTGGGTAATTTTATTTAAGACCTGAAGTAAATCATCGTTTGCCTTTGTGGGTTCCATGGCAGGAATACCATCGCTAAAGAGAATACTGGCTTTGGTGCCATTTAAATTTTGTGCAACAATGCTTTTCATTTTTTCACGAGCCGCATTTTTTTGTGCTTCTGTTAAAAAACGTAAATCTCCAGTAACAGTAACAGCCGGAGAAATGATATTGGTTTTGCCAATGGCTTCCCCTTTTGATTTCTTACTATCATAATTCATGTCTGATCCACCAATAATTAATCCAGGATTAAAAGTCAGGTATTTTTCTTGACTCAAGGTTTCACGGAAACTATTGATTATTCTAGCAGACTCATAAATTGCACCATAACCAGAACCATTGCTAAACACACCTGCGGAATGCCCCGTTTTGGCGCTAACATCAAGCCTCCATCCACTGGAACCCCTTCTGGCAGTAGCTACTGTAAACAGACCCGTTGCGCCTTCAAAACCCAAAGCAATATCGCTTTGTTGGGCCCTTTCTATAAAGTCTTTACGGCTTACACTAATGGGGGAGCCTGATTTTTCTTCATCACCAGTAAAATAAACGGTGATATTGGCGTCTTTTAATAAACCAGCAGCATTGAGTGCTTGTAGCGCCATAATAGCAATAACGTCACCACCCTTCATATCATTTACACCTTGACCAGTAGCGGTACTATCATTGAGTTTGGTATAAGGGTTAGGGGGCATGTCAGGTTCAAATACCGTATCTAAATGCCCAATCAAAAAAAGTCTTTTACCCTTTCCACCTTTTTTTGTTGCCACCAAGTGACCTGCGCGATTGATTGAATCAGGCATGGGAATCCACTCAGTGGAAAAACCCGCTTCTTGCAAGGCTTTGGCAAAACTAGCCCCCACTTTTTTTACACCGGCAATATTCAAACTACCGCTATTGATATTCACAGTGGTTTCTAATAATTGTTCGGCTTCTTTTTGGTGAGCCTGTATGTATTGAACAATTTTTTCTTCGGTGGTACTAAGCCCCTGGGCCATTGTAGCAGAAGTTAAAAAGCAAGTCAATGCTAGCGCGATGGTTTTTTTGTAAAGCATGCTCCTAAGATAAGCAAATGATGAATTGTAATTTCTTTAACGTATTTGGGCATTGGAATTGCGTCAAAGACATGGTGTTGTATAAAGGAAAATATTTTTTCAGCCTTTAACAAACCATTAATACACAAACAGAAAACAGCGGTGCTCTCTATTATGGAAAGCAGCAATAACAAATAAAATAAACGAATGGTGCAACTATACCCTAAACCAATTATGATTATGAAAAACAGAAACATCCTCTCTTTTGCTTCTTTGTTGGCTATTGCCGTTGTACTATTTGCAACCGCATGTAACAAAAGTAATTCATCAGAAAATGCGGGTACACAAACCCTAGCATTGTATCTAACAGATGGTCCCGGTCTTTTTGACAAAGTCTTGGTAGACATTAAATCTGTAAAAGTATTGGTAGACACTACCAAGAATACACGCAATCACGATAATTGTGACTTTGACCGTTTGGGTTCTGATGACCGCAAAAATGATAGCGGTTTTGTTTGGACCGATATTGGCATTAAAGCCGGGATCTATGACCTTTTGCAATTGCGTAATGGTACAGATACTTTGTTGGCGCAAACCGCTATTCCAAAAGGAGCTATTCGTCTTATCAAGATTGAATTGGGTACCAATAATAGCTTGGTAAAAGACAGTATTTCTTATCCTGTAAGTTTACCTGCTAGTGCCAAAAATTATGTGTTGATCAAAACAAAAGGACACGAGTATGATGAGTACCTGCCTGGTCAAAACAGACTTTGGTTAGACTTTGACGTAGCACGTTCTATTGTACAAGAAAGAAACGGTCAATTCTACCTGCGTCCTGTATTCCACATATTTACCAAGAAAAAATCTGGCAATATAGTTGGTAAGATTATCAATCAAAAAGATGCAAAAGCAGTGGTAACCATTTACAATGCAACCGATACCGCTTATGCACTACCAACCAGAGAAGGATACTTTAGTGTAAGGTCTTTGAAAGACGGTACCTACAGCGTCTTGATCAATGCCACTAGTCCTTATCTTGACACCACCATCAATAATGTAGTTGTAGCTGCTCCAAAGGAAACTTCCTTGGGTGTGATTACGCTGAAAAAATAATTCTGGCGATCATTTGGTGAAAAGGGGAAGCTTGCTTCCCCTTTTTTTGTTGAAATCATGGTATCTTACGGCAATGGAAAATAATACCTTCTTGCTCTATGGAGCCAATGGCTATACTGGAAGATTAATTGCAGATATGGCAAAGGATTACGGGCTGAGACCCATCTTGGCTGGTAGAAATGCCACCGCCATTAAGGCTCAGGCAGACCAGCTGGGTTTGGATTATCGTGTTTTTGACCTGAATGATCAACGCAGTTTAGAAAATGCCTTATTGGGTGTTCCACTGGTTTTGCACGCAGCGGGTCCTTTTTTTAGAACCTATAAAAAAATGGTACAAGCCTGTTTGGCAACCAATACCCATTATCTAGATATTACAGGAGAGATAGCCGTATTTGAAGGCGTTAAAAGAATGAATGACCTAGCCCTACAAGCAGGTCTGATGCTCATGCCAGGTGTTGGGTTTGACGTTGTACCAACGGATTGTATGGCGGCATTTTTAAAACAACAGCAGCCAGACGCCACGCATTTAAAACTGGCATTTGCTACCATTGGCGGAAAACTATCACATGGAACCTCCATGACCATGGCCGAGGGTTTGGGAGAAGGCGGAGCCGCCAGAATTGATGGAAAAATTACCAAACAAGCATTGGGCAAAAAAGGCATGTGGGTAGATTTTGGCAAAAAGAAATTATTTACAATGACCATTCCTTGGGGCGATGTGTCAACCGCTTTTGTTACTACGGGGATTCCCAATATTGAAACCTATACCACGGTAGCACCCAAACAATTCAAGATCTTGAAATGGCAGTTCCTGTTTAACTGGGCATTGCGCACCAACCTAGTTCGCAACTATATTAAAAAACAAATTGCTCAAAAACCAGCTGGTCCATCAGCAGAAATTAGGGAAACAGCCAATAGTTATATCTGGGGTCAGGTACAGAATGCTGCTGGAGAAAAGAAAACAGCCAGATTGGTTTGTCCTGAAGGATATAAATTAACAGCCATCAGCAGTTTAATCATAGCCAAAAAAGTATTGGAAGGAAATTTTAAACCGGGCTATCAAACCCCAGCTGGATTATATGGTTCAGAACTGGTCTTGGAGATTCCAGGTGTCTCAAGAACATTAATTCAAGATTAAATTTTATTGCCGGTTTAAAAAAAACGGCAACTTTGGCTCTCTTAAACCAAGCAAACTAACATGGCCACAAATAGGAAAGCCGCTATTGGATTTATTTTTGTTACCCTTTTAATAGACGTAACCGGATTTGGGGTAATCATTCCTGTGATGCCCAAATTAATTGGAGACTTATTGGGAACCAATGATGTGAGTATTGCTTCAACCTATGGTGGATGGCTCACATTTGCTTATGCGTTTATGCAATTTTTGTTTGCCCCTATTTTGGGAAACCTAAGTGATAAATATGGCAGAAGACCGGTCTTGTTATTTTCATTATTTGGTTTTGGCATTGACTATATTTTTCTATCCTTTGCACCAAGCATTTGGTGGTTATTTGTAGGAAGAATTATTGCAGGAATTACTGGAGCCAGTTTTACCACTGCATCGGCCTATATAGCAGATATTAGTACCCCAGAAAATAGGGCACAAAATTTTGGGATGATTGGGGCTGCTTTTGGTTTGGGATTTATCCTTGGCCCCATGATTGGTGGTTTGTTAGGAGAATTTGGGGCTAGAATTCCCTTCTTTGTAGCTGCTGGTTTGGCATTGACCAACTGGCTCTACGGTTATTTTGTATTACCTGAATCTTTGAGCAAGGAGAATAGACGTGGATTTGAATGGAGAAGGGCCAATCCCTTGGGATCACTCATGCAATTAAAAAAATATCCCGGGGTAGGAGAGTTAGTAGTATCCTTGGTCTTGATCTATATTGCCGCACACGCAGTACAAAGCAATTGGAGCTTTTTTAATATTGAGAAATTTCAGTGGACACCCAAGATGATTGGGATCTCACTAGGGTTAGTGGGGTTATTAGTAGGAGGCGTACAAGGTGGATTGGTGCGTGTAATTAACCCCAAAATTGGGAATGAAAAAAGCGTCTATTTTGGACTAGGCTTATATGCACTGGGCTTATTATTGTTTGCCTTTGCATCAGAGAGTTGGATGATGTTTGTGTTTTTGATTCCTTATTGCTTGGGCGGAATTTGTGGTCCAGCATTACAAGCCATTATCTCTGGTCATGTGCCACCCAATGAGCAAGGAGAATTACAAGGTGCGCTTACTAGTTTAATGAGTGTGACTTCTATTGTGGGTCCCTTGTTGATGACGGGTTCCTTTTCCTATTTTACAGGTCCCAATAAACCCTTTTATTTTCCAGGAATTTCTTTTTTAATTGGTGCAGTCTTAATGTTAATTGCCGCCATCTTAGCTTATCATGCTTTGAAAACAGAAAAAATAAACAGCAATCCGGGAGCAACTAAAACATCAGAATAGTTCTACCACCATTTCAATTTCTACGGCCATATTATTGGGTAAGGAATTGGTGCCAATGGCAGACCTAGCGTGTTTGCCCTTTTCTCCAAATACAGCTACCATTAAATCAGAAAAACCATTCATGACCTTGGGTTGATCCGCAAAATCATTGTTGCCATTCACAAAACCCAAGACCTTGACAATGCGTTTTACCTTATTTAAATCGCCAACGGCAGATTGCAAAGTGGCTAATAAATTTATGCCGGTTAATTTGGCCGCTTCTGCTCCCTGGGCCACGGTTAAATCAGTTCCTAATTTTCCAACAATATAAGTACCATCAGCTTTGCTGGGGCCATGACCAGAAAGAAATACTAGGTTGCCGCTTTGCACATATTTGACATAATTGGCAATGGGACTGGTAGGCTTGGGTAAGACAATTCCCAATTTGCTGAGGTTCTCAGTTGGACTTTGTGCCATGCCTTGAAAGGCAAACAGCAGGCAGATACTCAAGCATTTTAGATAAGACAAGGCTTTGTTATTAGTGTTTAGCATAGTGTTGAAGTTAGGAATTTAACATTTCATAACCAGCTGAAGCGTAGCCGTTTATCACATAAGTTTCAGATTTATTAGGTGGCTAGTCATTTAAGGACTACTTTTGCGGTTCATTATTTATTTTACAAATTTTACAATGGACACAAAAATTCAAGGAACTGTGAAGTTCTTTAACGAAGAAAAAGGATTCGGCTTTATTAAGCACGACAATTCTAACAAAGAAACTTTCGTACATGCAAATGGTTTGATCGATCAGATCGAAGCTAATGACAAAGTTGAGTTTGATGTACAAGAAGGACGTAAAGGCCTTAACGCCGTGAACGTTAAACGTATTAGCTAATACTAACTTTCTTTATCAACATAAGGCCATTCCCAACGGAATGGCCTTTTTCATTTCCCATGCCCCAAAGCCTCTCATAAATACTATATTTGCCGGATTAATTTTTAGCTATGGCATCACTCATACAACAATTGGAAGAGACAGTTCAGTTTATCAGGTCTAAAACCCAAACCCAAACCAAGATTGGGATTATTTTGGGTAGTGGATTGGGCAACTTGGCCAATCAAATTCAAGCAGATTTGGAAATTCCTTATGGCGAGATTCCCCATTTTCCGGTAAGTACCGTAGAAGGGCACAAGGGCCGCTTGATCTTTGGACAACTGGGTGGCAAGCAAGTGTTGGTGATGGCTGGTCGATTCCATTTTTATGAAGGCTATACGGCCCAGCAAGTGGCATATCCGGTAAGGGTGATGCGCATGCTAGGAGTAGAAACCCTTTTATTGTCCAATGCCGCAGGTGGGGTACAAGACAAAATGCAAGTAGGTGATTTGATGATCATCAATGACCATATTAGTCTCTTCACCATTAACCCACTCTTAGGTAAGAATGAAGACGCACTAGGAACCAGGTTCCCAGATATGAGCGAGCCTTATAGCAAGGACCTGATTCAGAAAGTACAAGCTATTGCAGCCGTACACCAGATTGAATTAAAACAAGGGGTTTATACCGGTGTAACTGGACCAACTTTTGAGACCAGGGCAGAATACAGACTGATTCACGCCTTGGGAGGAGACGCTGTTGGTATGAGTACCGTACAAGAAACCATTGCTGCCAAACACTGTGGTATGAATGTATTTGCTATTAGTGTGATCACCGATATTGGTATTAGAGAAGAAGAGAATACCATTACACACGAAGAGGTTTTGCAAGCGGCCAAGGATGCAGAACCCAAATTAACATTGTTGTTTAGTGAATTGGTGGCAAGTTTGTAAAAACAATCAGGGCTGATGCGGTTTAAAAATTGGTA
>JBEAPC010000233.1:0-8265 GCA_041164585.1 Bacteroidota bacterium | reverse complement strand
ATAAAAATGACAATGGGCATTTTTCAGACGTTACTAAGTCAACTGGAATTAACAGTACGGCCATTAGTTATGGTTTAGGTGTTGTAGTAGCAGATATTAATTTAGATGGTTATCCAGATTTATATATTGGCAACGATTTTCATGAAAATGACTATCTCTATATTAACCAGAAAAACGGAACATTTAAAGAAGAGATTACACAGCGCACTATGCATACCAGTCAGTATTCTATGGGAGTAGATGTGGCTGATATAAACAACGATGGTTTTCCTGAAATTGTTTCTATGGATATGTTGCCTGCTGATCCTTATATTTTAAAACGTTCAGAAGGTGAGGACACCTATGATATTTTCAATTTGAAAATTGGATATGGTTATAACTACCAATACACTAGAAATAACCTTCAGGTAAATAGAAGGAATGGACATTTTAGTGAAACAGGTTTGTATTCAGGTATAGCTGCCACAGACTGGAGTTGGGCACCACTTTGGATGGACTTTGACAATGATGGGCTAAAAGATTTATTTATTTCTAATGGCATCCCCAAAAGGATGAACGATATTGACTATATCAACTATATTTCTAATGATCAGATTCAGAATAAGATTAAGTGGAATAATCTGGAGAAAGCAGATATGGAATTGATTAATAAATTTCCACAGATCAAACTCCCCAATAAATTTTATAGTAATAAAGGCAACCTGGTTTTTGATGACCTTGAAGCACAAGTGAAAGGGAATCTACCAACCTATTCTAATGGTTCAGTATATGCAGATTTTGACAATGACGGAGACTTAGATATCCTAGTCAATAATATTGATGACCCGGTTTTGCTTTACGCCAATACCAGCAATGATAAAGTCAAAAAAGCTTTTGCTTCTCTAACGCTTGAAGGTCCTGATGCAAACAAGAATGCCATTGGAGCCAAAGTGATTTTGTTTTCAAAAGGAGCTATTAGAACCTATGAGAAAAGTCCTGTTAGGGGGTTCTTGTCTAGTATGGAAATACCTCTGCATATTGGATTAGATAATGTAATAATAGATTCAGCTTTCTTGGTGTGGCCTGATAATAGTTGCCAAAACATTCAATTCAATTCCAAGGATGGCCAATACAAATTCCAGTATCAAAAGGGGTTAAAGCCTTTTAACTACCAATCCATCCTAGGTTTTCAAGTGAATGCTAATAAGACAATGGAAGATATTAGTGCTAGTGCAGGATTGCTATTTAAGCACAATGAAAATGTATTTAATGAATTCAATAGGGAACCTTTGATTCCACATATGTTGTCTAAAGAAGGTCCTGCTTTAGCCATTGGCGATGCAAACAGTGATGGGTTAGAAGATATTTATTTGGGTGCAGCTAAGGGATTTAAACCCGCATTGATGCTGCAACAAGTTGGAGGTAAGTTTAGTAAACAATCTGTGCCCGCATTTGATCAAGACAGCTTGTATGAAGACATTGATGCAGTATGGGTAGATGTAAATAATGATGGCAACCAAGACTTAGTAGTAGCAAGTGGAGGTAACGAGTATTATGGTCAAGAAGCATTTCTATTGCCAAGGGTTTATATAGGAAATGGGAAAGCTGGTTTTACCAAAGAAGCCGATGCTTTTAGCAATATTTATACAACCCAAGCTGCTATTGCTGCTCATGATTTTAATGGAGATGGTTTTGCTGATTTATTTATTGGGGGAAGAGCTGTTCCTTTTGCGTATGGTAGCATTCCCAATTCTTATTTGTTATTAGGAGATGGGAAGGGACATTTTAAAGACGTAACAGAAGCAAAGGCAAAAGGTCTCTCACAAGTTGGCATGGTTACTCAGGCTTTATGGTTTGATATAGACAATGATAAGGATGAAGACTTGCTCATTTCTAGCGAGTGGGGAGCCATTACAGCTTGGATCAACAATCAAGGGCAATTTACCCAACAAATAGTATCAGATAAAAAAGGTTGGTGGAATTGTTTGTTACCAGTTGATATTGATAATGATGGAGACATGGATTTGATTGCAGGTAACCTAGGTTTGAATAGTAGATTAAAAGCTAGCAAGGACAAACCAGTAAGAATGTATTACCAAGACTTTGATGACAATGGGAAGAAAGAACAGGTACTCACTTATTTTTTGGGTGACAAAGAATTGCCCTTTGCCAACAAAGCAGAACTAGAAAAGCAAATGCCCCTTATTAAAAAGAAATTTCTGTATGCAGAAGATTTTGCAAAAGCTTCCTTGAAAGATATTTTCAGTGCTGATAAATTGGATAAAGCCATTCAATACAGTGCTGACTGGTTTTCCAATACCCTTTTTATGAACAATGGAAAATTGAATTATACTGCCATACCCTTACCCAATGAAGCGCAGTTAAGTTCCATTAAATCTGCCGTTGTGATTGATGCTAATGGAGACAACCTGAATGATATTTTATTGGTGGGAAATTATTATGACAACAATATTCAAATGGGAAGATATGATGCTGACTTTGGAACCCTTTTGATCAATAAAGGAAAAGGAATCTTAGAACCATCACCATTAAATGGGTTGGTGGTTAAGGGACAGGTTAGAAAAGTAGCCCATATTAGATTCCAGGAACAAAATGCTTGGGTGCTAGCAAAGAACAATGATAGTGCGCAGCTGATTAGGTTTAAAATTCCCATCAAAAAATAATCATCGAATTAGTTGAATGGTTCCCGTCTTAATCATTTTCTTTCCTGATCTAATAGCCATGATCTCCATCCTATAGGGGTATAAGCCAGCTGGTTGTGGATTTCTTTTAAAATTCCCATCCCAGCCGGGGCTATTCTCTTTTCCGTCAAAGATCAATTGCCCCCAACGGTTAAATACCTGCATGCTGGTTAGTTGGTATCCGCTACTTGGTGGAATTCTAAACAGGTCATTGATTCTATCTGCGTTTGGTGTAAATGCTGTTGGAATATAAAGTTCCGGATCACATAGCACGTTGATGTTTACAGATGCAGTCTTGCTACCACAGAGATTGCTCACTTTAACCGTATAAGTTCCAGCCTGTTTTGCAGAATAGTAAAAATTGTTGCTGGTTATATTATTCCAGAGATATTGGTCAAATCCTGGTGCTGTAAAAAGTACAATACTATCTCTGCCTTCTAGACAAGTATCTGCTCCTAATTTAATCACGGAGGGGTCTTTGAAAACAGTTACCTGATAAATTTTAATGCTGTCACAACCCAACGTAGTTTTAAAACTGACATAATAGGTTCCAGATATTCTTACTGGAACTTGATCCGGTAATTTGTAATTGTCTGTTTCGCAAATAGAGACTTTAATAATATTCACCGTATCAATCACGTCTTTGCAACAGGCATTGGTACAAGTAGTTGTAATGGTTAATGGATAGTCTTTACTAGATGCAGTTGTTGGGGAGAAACTATTGGTTGGGTTCAACTCATTGGCATGGGTCATGGCTGGATCATCAGCCAGCAAAAAACTACTTGCATCAAAGCTATTGAGACTGGTTGTGGTAGACATACAAGACAAATTGCCTGCAGTATCTGTTTTGTATAAGTTGCTATTTTGTTGACTTATTGGGTTGTTTAAAAGGATATAATAACCATCATTTCCAATGGTCATTGAACTAGCTGATTGTACTCCTGAATTGGTTAAAAATGCTTTTTGTTGAAGAACACTGCCTTGGTCATTGATACTAGCTATAATGGCTTGGCTACCATCTTGTATCAATATATGTCTATTACCCAAAAGATCAGTTTTGGCGTCTACCATAAAACTACCTTTCTCACTGGTTTGGTAACCAATGATATTTTTGACAACTCCTGTAGAAGAGGTGATTATATTAACAGCCTTGGTTGTAATAGGAGGAATCATCAAGTAATTAGTATCGGCGAAGCCCAAAAAAGATAGGTCTCCATTGGGTAGTTGTTGTATTTGACGAACCGTTCCTTCATTGAAAAAAACATTGGATGCCTGACGGCGAATATTCAAGGTTCTTTCCCATTTGATTTTACCAGTGGCAAAATCCAAACTTGAAAAATAGTAATTGACTTTTAAAATAGAATCTCTATTGAGTAAACGTTGGTCCATGATTCCTGCACTAATAATTTCTTTACCGTCATTGGATTGGATTAATTGATTGCTCAAATTATATTTGAATTCAAACACGTTAGAATTAGTAATGGATTGCCAAACAATATTTCCATTGAGGTCTATGCGTAAAATAATTGACTTAGTGCTGAGCGGTGAATTTTTCCAGGCAACAGCACTGACTATATAATCTCCATTACTGGCTTTGAGAACATTTTGTAAAAAAGTAGATTCTACCCCTGATACAAAACCTTGGTCCATTTTTTTGGTCCAAAGAATATTGCCATACCTATCAATCATCATTAAAATACCCCAATTGGGATTGGGTGGTGCTGGGTCTGTTACGCCCCAATAAGTTTGAATGGTTCCTGTAATTAGATAACTGGTATCTGAAGCTGCAATCATGTCATTGAATTGGAGTAAATCATAGCCAGGTATGCTATAGCGTTTAGACCAAATAGCAGAACCAGATTTGGTAAACAGACTTACCCAGCCATCATTATGAACTTTGCCAGATTGCAAGTAATTGATATTACCCAAATTGAGTAATTCTTTTTCTTTGGTTAGAACAGGTTTTACAACTGTCTGAGATTCCTGACCCGTATACTGTTTGGCAAATTCACTAATGGCACAGGCTTGCCCTTGGATATTAGAACTATATCCCAACAGCAGGAACAATAGGAAGTTTATCAGCACTAGGTGCTTGTGCATCAGTTTCTATTTCTATGCCGGGGCGGGCGGGTAATAAATAAATGTAAGCAAATGCAATTACATTACTGGATAGTAGATCTGTGTTATCCATTTTGTGC
Organism: Bacteroidota bacterium; assembly: GCA_041164585.1. Lineage (GTDB taxonomy): Bacteria > Bacteroidota > Bacteroidia > Chitinophagales > Chitinophagaceae > Sediminibacterium. Next base: position 3,386 of record JBEAPC010000233.1, on the reverse strand, counting down.
TGTCTTTCTCTATGGCTCTGTCTGTTACAAAAGAATAAAATGGAATGGCTGGCGATGTAATATGGTAATCCTGCACATATAACTGCATTTGCTTCATAGCTGCTTCGGCCTTATCTGAACCACCTTTAATTTCTCCAATCAGAATTTTTCCAGCTACCATGCGCTTCCATGAAAAAATAGCTGTTTCTGGAATTTGTTTGTCTACTGGTAATGCCACCATGGTTTGAAAATGCGTACTGTCTAAAACAGTTACATTTAACATGGGAAAACCAGTTTGTTTGGCGCCTGTTGTTTGGGCATAATTTTTCAACTCTTGAATCATTGCTACAACCGTTTCTTGGCTAGGTTTACGAGACAGCATTTTTTTGGTACTCACCAAAATGGTATCCTTCACAAAGTCATGCACTATTTGCATGCCGTATACCTTTTCTTTTGATTCTAAAAAAGTTTGTAAACCCTTCAAAGGATCTGTAATTACTTCTTTTAAGTCTTTCATGAATAAATAATCCGTTACCCGATTAATTGGATTCCACCCACTGGTCAATTGATAATTCCAAAAAACAGCCATGCTGTCTAAACCCAGTTGGGCAAAAATGAGTTCACCCTGGATACTGTGTTCTTTAAAATTTGTTTGAATACCAAAGCCATTAAAGAGTGCTTTGTCTGCTTGATGGCTTGCCTGCTTCCATTCAAGCTTTTGATGGTCAAGTTGTTGGTTGGTATCTTGGGTGGGCCACCATTTGGTCCATTGGGTAGTATCCATGATAAAACGGGTGCCTGCATTAATGGAACAGTTAATAGCCAATACTTTTGAAACTTTAATATTGGAAGGGATTAAAACAAATATAGCCATTAGACCAGCCAATAGAAGCAACAAAATGGCAATCAGTATTTTTTTCATATTGGTTTATTATCGCCCTGCAAATTAGGGAAGAAATCAGTTAAAAATTTGGATTGCATACTGCAAACCTTTGCGGTGGAAATACAATACAGTTGGATCATGGGGAATTGAGTAATTTGGTGTTCTAGAACCTGCCATATGCGAATCCTATTGCTTACACTATTTACCTGTATGGGTATCCATGCCTTTTCACAGGCTAAACCCGATAGTTGGAAAATCAAAGCATCCAAATGGGATCCTTCCAACTATTATGGTGTTACCGTAGCCAATGGAATGATAGGGATTGTTTCTTCTCCTGAACCCTTTAAGGTTAAAGACGTGGTATTGGCCGGTGCTTATGACCAATATGGTAGGGGAAGGGTGAGCAATTTTTTGCGCAGTTTTAATTTGCTCAATATGCAACTAGATATTGATGGTAGAAGAATTGGCGGGGCCGATGCTAAAAACATGCAACAGGAACTAGACATGCATCACGCTAGTTTTACTACCAGTTTTGACTATGCAGATAAAGCCACCATTAGTTATACTTATTATTCCTTGCGTCAATTGCCTTTTACGGTTTTGATGGATATTAGTATCACCGCCAAAAAAGACATCAATATCAATAGTGCTTCTGTGATGGAAGCTCCAGATGCGCTCAAAGACGTTCAGAATTATTACAATGAAATTGATCGGCCACATGTGGTACTTAGCCTACTCACTTCTTCTGCCAAGAGCCCAACAGGTAAATTACTCATGTGTGCTAGTAATACTTTTCTTTTTAGTGAACCTCATGGATCTGAACCAAGGGTCATACATGAAATGTGGGACAACAATATGCACTTGATGAAGTTTACGCGCAAGATTAAAGCGGGAGAAACCTATAGGTATTCGGTTGCGGGTTCCTCTATTACATCGGCGCATCATGATGATCCCTTGAATGAGGCAGAACGTATGACCATTTTTGCCAGACTGGAAGGTAGAGATAGGCTCATTAATTTTCACAACAAAGCCTGGGATGAACTTTGGAAATCTGATATTCAAATTGAAGGTGATGACCAGTCTCAGCAAGATATTCATAGCATGTTGTATCATCTCTATTCCTTTTCAAGACCGGGTACGGCTCTGAGTCCATCGCCCATGGGGCTAAGTGGTTTGGGTTATAATGGCCACGTGTTTTGGGACACCGAACTTTGGATGTATCCTTCTTATTTAGTACTACAGCCTGAAATGGCTAAGAGTATGATGGAATATAGGTTTCAACGTTTAGAGGCCGCTAGAAAAAATGCCTTTAACCATGGTTATAAAGGTGCCATGTTTCCTTGGGAATCTGCTGCAACAGGGGTTGAAGAAACGCCAGTATGGGCTTTGAGCGGTCCCTTTGAACACCATATCACGGCATGTGTTGGACTAGCTGCTTGGAATTACTATTGTGTTACCCAAGACCTTGAATGGTTAAAAGAAAAGGGTTGGCCCATTATGAAAGAGACGGCTGATTTTTGGGCTAGTAGGGTAGAAAGAAATGGACCAGGAAAATACGATATTAAAAATGTGGTTGCTGCGGATGAGTGGGCAGAAAACGTAGACAATAATGCATGGACCAATGCTGCTGCAAAAGCCTGTTTGAATAATGCTGCATTAGCTGCCAAACTCTTAGGTCTCAAAGCGGATCCTGATTGGGCAGAAGTAGCTTCCAATATTCCCATTTTAAAATTTGCTGATGGGGTTACCAAAGAACACGCAACCTATCAGGGTGAGGGCATTAAACAGGCCGATGTAAATTTGTTGTCTTATCCATTAAAAGAAGTATCAGGTGCTGTGGCCATTAAAAAAGACTTAGAATATTATTCCACCAGGGTTCCAAATGAAGGGACTCCAGCCATGACGGAGGCCATTTTTACCCTTTTATATGCTCGATTGGGCGATGGGGCCAAGGCTTACCATTTTTTTCAAGACGCATATGTACCCAACCTTAATCCGCCATTTAGAGTCATTGCGGAAACCAAAGGTGGAACCAATCCTTATTTTGCTACCGGCGCTGGTGGAATTGTACAGAGTTTGTTGATGGGTTTTGGAGGATTGGAGATTACCCCTCAAGGGATTACACAAATCAAATCGGCCCTGCCGCCAAATTGGAAAAAGCTTACTATCACTGGGGTTGGCAAGGAAAAGAAAACCTATATAGTTCAATAAAAAATATTATTTTAGAGCGTTGAAAAAATTGTTTGCCATAGCATTGTTGGGCATTTTGCTGTTTAACTGGGGAGGATACCGTTTGTTAACGGACTTCTTAGAAGACCGTGCCGATCTGCAATTGGAGGCCCAATTGGACCAAGACAATTATGACGAATCTGCTTTAATCAGCATTAAGGTTCCAACCAATCTTCCTTATTACCATAACAACATTAACTACGAGCGTGTAGATGGGTCTATCAATATTAGAGGTGTGGAATACAAGTACGTGAAACGCCGTATTTACAATGACTCTTTAGAGTTAATGTGTATT
>JBEAPC010000232.1:0-5193 GCA_041164585.1 Bacteroidota bacterium | reverse complement strand
CAAGTTAAAGTTGATGAGCAATAATCCCAGAAAACGTGCAGGCCTAAAAGGGTATGGGATTGAAATAGTAGAAACCGTTGCTATTGAAACCGTTCCCAATGTGCACAATGAAAAATACTTGCAAACCAAGCGCGATAAAATGGGGCACGAAATTTTAGGACACTAAGCAATTAGTTTTTGGAAGAGCTGGAATTTGCAAGTTGTTTCACTTGTGTTTTCAGTTCTTCAATTTCTTTTTGTTGATTAATCAAGTGTAGGGTCAGTTCTTCCACCTTTTTTAATAGCAAGCCATTCATTTTTCCCAAATCCAAACCATTGGTCATTACCTCGGTGGTGGTTGGCATATCGGGTAAGTGTTTGTTTGCCTGAATAAATTGGTCTAGTTTATTCAAAGACATTAATTTGTAATCCAGGTCAAACACATTGTCATACCAGTCTTTACTGTCTTTTACCGCAACTTTTACTTTTTCTGTTAGTATGCCTTGTTCTACAAATAATTTGTACCCATCATACTGTGTTTGTACATCACCAATCTTCACTCTTCCCTCATAAGAATCAACAGAGAAAAATTCTTTTTCTACTGCATCTTTAGGCGCTTTAAAACTAATTTTAAATGTCTGTGGTGTAAGTAACTTATCGTCTCCAGAAACCCTTGCACCAATTGTCCAATAACTCACATTTTTGGGGTCAGTAGTATTGCCATTAGAGAACATGATGCTGGGTTCATTCTGTCCGCTAGATGCCCATTCATTACTCAATTTGAGTAAGATATTCTTATTGCGCACATTGCCTGCGCCTTTTTTGATTTCTAATGAAGCTCCAGGTGTTTGGGTACCAATACCCGCAAAGCCAGAAGATGGGAAAACGTTTTCACCACCCCCTGTTCTAGGTTGATTTGTTCTTGTGCTAGTATTTGGCGCAACTTGTGCAAACCCATATTGGATTAGCAAAGAACAAGCCAAGACGGAAAGGAATCTTTTTTTCATGGATCGTTTGTTTTCACAGGTTTACTGCGTTTGCAATAAACAGGTTTTAGGCAAATTTAACGCAAAACGCCTATCTACCTACCCAACTAAACGTTCAAAAGCCCCTAAAATTGTGCAAATAAAGGGGGCTTAAAGCAAGAAAGCGGCATTTGCCGCTTTCTAATAGAATCCTTATCGATGGGGAGAATGTCCGTATTCTTGTTCCTCTCTTTCCTTTTCCTTCTCGTAAGCCTTGATAATGGCTTTCACTAGACGGTGACGAACCACGTCTTCTTCATTGAGTTCAATATGGGCAATTCCTTCTACATTTTTTAAGATCCGAGTTGATTTTTCCAATCCGCTCCGCATATTTCTGGGTAGATCCACCTGTGTAGGGTCACCTGTAATAATGGCTTTTGCGTTAGCGCCAATCCTTGTCAGGAACATTTTCAATTGAAGATCATTGGTGTTTTGGGCTTCATCTAGAATAATAAATGCATTATCTAAGGTTCTACCACGCATATAAGCCAGAGGAGCAATTTCTATGGTACGGGTACTCATATAATAGCCTAACTTATCTGCAGGAATCATGTCATCAAGTGCGTCATATAAAGGGCGCAAATAGGGGTCAATCTTTTCCTTTAAATCACCGGGTAAGAATCCCAAGCTTTCACCAGCTTCTACAGCAGGTCTAGTAAGGATGATTTTTTTGACCAATTTGTTTTTCAATGCCCTAACTGCTAACGCAACTGCGGTATAAGTTTTACCAGTACCTGCTGGTCCAATAGCAAAGACAATATCATTTTTGTCTGCAGCCTGCACCATTTTTTTCTGGTTCTGTGTTCTGGCCCTAACTGTTTTTCCATTTGGACCAAAGACCAAGACATCATTGGGGTTGCGGTCTACAAAATTGTCAATGGTTTCTGCATCGTCTCCGCCTAAGATTTGCTGGAAATAAATTTCACTTAAATGTCCATTCCTTTCTAGGTACTGAATAATTAAGTCAATTTTTTCTTTAGCAGAATCAATCTGTTCAGGAGCGCCACTTAATTTAAGTTGCGTACCACGAGATAGAATTTTTAATAGCGGAAATTTCTTTTTAAGAATATCAAGCTTCCCATTGTTGACGCCGAAAAACTCAATGGGGTTAACGGTTTCGAGGTTGATGATTTTTTCAGTCAAACTGTTACGTTTTAGAGATTACGGGATATTGATTAGAACTTTTGAGCCTTTCTCAAATTTAATTGGATATGACCCAAACATCCTACTATTTCTTATGCACAGTTGTGGATAGAAAATATAGAACATACCGCAGCATTCCCCTCTATTGGATTCTTAACTTGGAGGAAACAATTTGATAATATTAAGAAGGGTCTATAAAGCCTTTAAAGCAGCAATAGTAGCTATGGGATTGGCTGATTTAAAAACGGTACTACCTGCTACCAAAACATCGGCGCCAGCCATTAAAATTTCTTTGGCATTTTCTAAGGTAACACCACCATCAATTTCAATAAGAGTAGAAAGACCTCTTGATTGAATCATGGCTTTGAGGGCCTTGATTTTTTCAATGGTTCTAGGAATAAAGGATTGTCCACCAAAGCCAGGATTCACACTCATTAAACAAACCACGTCAATGTCTTGTAGAATATCTTCTAAAACCCAGATAGGGGTAGAGGGGTTTAAAGCAACACCAGGCTTCATTCCCAGAGATTTAATTTGTTGCAAATTTCTATGTAAATGGGGGCAAGCTTCTTGGTGAACAGTTAAAATATCGGCCCCAGCTTTTTTAAACGCTTCTGCATAATTGCCTGGGTTTTCAATCATCAAATGCACGTCACAAACCTTGGTAGTTGCAGTTCTAATTTGTTCAATTACCGGTAGTCCAAAACTAATATTAGGAACGAATACCCCATCCATCACGTCTAGGTGAAACCAGTCAGCAACACTTTGGTTAAGCATTTTGCTTTCTACACCTAATTCTAAAAAATTGGAAGCTAATAAGGAGGGGGCAATTATGGCCATGATTCTTTGTTTGGCGGCAAAATTAAGCAATTGCCCTTAGAGTTCTAGTTTTTCAAACGACCAATAGCAGCACTGGCTTCTTTTAAATTAGGGTCCAGTACCAAGGATCTTTCATATTGGGCAATGGCTTCCGCTTTTTGCTGTTGGGCTTCGGCAGTTTTCCCTAACCAATAATAGCCATCTGCATAATTGTTTTTGATGGTGACAACTGTTTGAAAAACTTGATTGGCTGCAACATAATCCTTGGCATCAAAATAGATAAAGCCCTTTTCCATATAGGCTTCTAAATAACCATAATTATTATTAATACAGGCATTGAATTGTCCAATAGCTGCCTTGGTATTACCTGTTCTTGCATAATAAATGCCAACAATAAAGTCGCAATGAGACTGATAGGTTCTACCCAATCTCATACTAGCTACCTGTGAAACAGTACTAAATACCCTGCTATCCTTGGTTTCTGCAAACAAATTTCCAAGTGTTAGCAATACATCTGGTGTTGGGTAAATTTTTGCTGCAATTCCATAAGCGCCAACTGCAGATACCGTATCTCCAGATCTTTCTTTTAAACTTCCCAGTTTAAACCATAGACCAAAATTGCCACTATCTTTTTTGATTAATGAATCCATTTGAACCATGGCTAATGACAAATTTCCCATACTGTCAAGTGCGTCTACCAATTGCAGTCTCAATCCTACACTGTCTGGATGTTTTTCAACAGCGGAAACAAGTTGCTCCACTATTGGTGACATTTTTTCCTTTTCATTAGATTGATTTCCCTTGTTTTTGCAAGCAAACAATACAACTGCAGTCAATACTATCCAACTATATTTCATGCAACAAAAATACAATGCCATGACAGTTCTAGACATTTTTTTAATGGATTGGATGGTGCAACTACTTATTTTTGCCAGATATTAACAGATTATGAAAAGATTCCTTTTGATGATGTCTGCCATAATGGGGCTTAGCGCTAACCTAATGGCTCAAGAAAATAGCAAACCCCTTGATTCGGTTTTGTTTGCTGGCGAAAAGCATTTCAAAAATGTAAGACAGCTTACTTTTGGCGGAGATAATGCAGAAGCATATTGGAGTTATGATGGTAAATCCATCATTTTTCAGCGAACCAATCCAAAGGATGGGGTTAATTGTGATCAAATTTTTATTGGCAAATTGCCTACTACTGCCAATGAAAGCTTTGCACCCAAAATGGTCAGCAGTGGCAAAGGCAGAACAACTTGCGCTTATTTTTTGCCTGATGGGAAACACTTTATATATGCCTCAACCCATAAGGGAGGAGAAGCGTGCCCTCCAACACCGGATAGGGCTAAATATGGTAACAAATACATTTGGCCTTTGTATGATTCCTATGATATTTTCATGGCAACATTAGATGGAAAAATAGTGAAGCAATTAACTACTGCCAAAGGTTATGATGCAGAAGGAACCCTTTCACCCGATGGCAAGAAAATGATTTATTGCAGTGACAAAGACGGAGACTTAGAACTATATGTGATGGACCTAGCCACTGGTAAGGAAAAACGCATTACCAATACTTTGGGATATGATGGCGGTGCTTGGTTTAGCCCCGATGGTAAAAAAATTGTTTGGAGGGCTAGTAGACCAAAAACTGATGCAGAAATTAAAGAGTACAAAGATTTGTTAGCAGAAGGTATGGTAGCACCAACACATATGGAAGTATATGTGGCTAACGCCGATGGTTCTGAAGCAAAGCAAATTACTTTTCTAGAGCAAGCCAATTGGGCACCCAATTTCACCCCAGATAGTAAGCATATTATCTTTTGTAGTAATCATGAATATAAGAGGGGCTTTCCTTTTAATATGTACCTGACCGATTTAAATGGAAAGGGCTTAGAAAAAATTAGTAGAGATAGAGGGTTTGATGCATTTCCCATGTTCAGCCCAGATGGAAAGAAAATCATTTTTGCATCCAACAGAAATAATGGGGGAACAAGAGATACCAATCTATTTGTTGCAGATTGGGTAGACTAACCAAAACATCCTATTTTTAAACGAATCAATCAACTAATATGTATACAGGACTTTTGCATTTACATAACCTTTTGCGTTGGATTATCTTGATTTTATTGGTAGTAAACATTGTGCGTCATTTTACTGCTGCCAATAATCCTTTTACAGCCACTGACAAGAAATTGGGATTATTCCTAATGATTGCAGCACATAC
>JBEAPC010000231.1:0-15395 GCA_041164585.1 Bacteroidota bacterium | reverse complement strand
TTCCGTGCGTATAATAAAAGAACGGGGAAACTTTTATTGGAATTGGATTTACCAGCTCCTGGTTTTGCTACACCTGCTGTCTATGAAAAAAATGGGAAACAATATATTGTGATTGCTTGTGGAGGTGGTAAACTCAAAACAAAAACCAGCGATACTTATCTAGCGTTTAGCATTAAAAAACCTTGATTATCCCAGAAACTGAATGGTCTTGGTATCTAGTGCAATAAAAATGGTTTCATTTTTTTGCACCTGCTTATTCAATGTATGAATATAAATAATGGTCTCTTCTACTACCAATTCTAATTCATAAAATCCTACCATGAATTGAATATTGCGTACATGTGCGGCCACACCATGATCCACACAGGTAATCTTAAAATTCCCTGGCCGCACAAATATTTTTTTACCCAAGGGTGCAGTGCCACTATATGGCAAAAGTAAGTCTGCAATATTGGGAGGCAGAATCTGGTACTTACCTAAAAGGGAAGCGGTATAAGTGTTGCTAGGGTGTTGATATACGTATTCTGGAGCTCCAGACTGAACAATTTTTCCATGCTGCATGAGCATGACTTCATCGGCCCATGGCAAGATATCTGTTGGGTCATGAGAGACTAAGAGACAGGTGATTTGCAAGGTTTCTCCAATCTCTCTAATAACATCTTTCAGGATATTTTTATGAATCAAATCTAGATTGGAGTATGGCTCGTCTAAGAGCAACAATTTTGGTGCACCAATCAACAATCGCGCAATGGCAATGCGTTGGCGCTCTCCGCCCGATAATTGATCTGTCTTGCGTTTGACCAAATGGTTGATCATGCAAACTTCAAAAATGGCATTGGCCATTTCATCGCTCAGCTTATTGGCATAAGAGAGCAATTCTTCTACTCTATAAGAATTCCTGAGTTCAAAATGTTGTGAGAGATATGCAATTTCTGGATGACCCGGCACCAATCTAAACTCTGGTCCAAGTACGTGTTTGTCTTGGAAAAAAATCATGCCGTCACTAGGCTGTTCTAGCCCTGCAATCATTTTGAGCAAACTGCTCTTACCGGATCCGGTTTCTCCCGCAATAGCCAATTTTTGAAAGGGTGCTTGGGTAAAGCTTACTGCATCTACAACGGGTTTGCCGTTCTGTAATTTGCTAATATTATTTACCTCTAAAAAGCCCATGCCTCAAAGATAGGCAAGCGTTGCCATCTTTCTTTATTTGCTAATTACAATGCTGGTTGGGGTTGGGCCGCCAATTCCTGCTGCGTCATTAGCACGTTTCAGGGATTCTTGTACTTGGGTAAATACATCTCCAAAATTGGCTTCTAGGGTAAATGGTCTTAGACCTAAGGTTACACCGCCTGCTATGCTGATAACGCTTACTGTTGGGGCTGGATCTTTTAATACCAAGGGATGCGCATTCATTACTTCTAGTGCAATGGCTTTGGCTTGGTCAATATTGGTATCGCCAGCCAAGAGCACATTAATGTCTACGCGCAAGCTGCCGTGTTTGGTATAGTTGATAATGGTACCATTACTCAAAGCACCATTGGCCAAGATGATGGTTTTGTTTTCTCCCGTTAAGAGAATGGTGTTAAAGATTTGAATCTCTAGAACAGCACCTTTTTGTCCACCCGCTTCAATCAGGTCCCCAGTTTTAAATGGCTTGAACACCAAAATCAAAACCCCACCGGCAAAATTGGCCAGTGATCCTTGCAGGGCCAGACCCACGGCCAGACCCATGGCACCAATAATGGCTACAAAAGAAGTGGTTTCAATACCAAGCATACCCGCAACGGTAATCAGCAACAAGACTTTCAAACCTACAGACACCATGCTAGACAAAAAAGACTGCAATGAAGCGTCTACTTTGCGTTGGTTCATGGTTTTCTTGGCCAATTTAGCCGTCCAGTTGATAATGGTTAGACCTATGATAAACACCAATAGTGCGGAAATCAATTTGGGTCCGAATCCGAATACCCAGTTTTGTAATTGCGTGGTAAAGCCGGCTAGTTTGTCCATTTGTGTTTTTTTTGGATAACTAAAATAAGTTATTTCTTTTTAAAAGGGAGGGTATTGAATAAGGCAAATTGTAATTGTGGTCGGTTGCCATTTTCCAAAACCTGATACATTAGTCCGGTTTCCAACCTCATTTGATTTGTTAGACCAAATCCAATGGCCCCATAGATTCTATCTCTATCAAACACGGGACTATTTAAATGCAGGAAGATTTCATTGTAGGCAGAGAGATAGACCGCATTTTTTTCCAGAGTCGGTTTGTTGAAAGGTATATTCACGCCCAAAAAGTAGCGAAACCTAAAACGGAAATTGTTATTGGGTAGGAACCTTTCTTCTAGTCTATATCTATGTTGCAGAAATACTTTCCCAAACTGTTGTCTGGTGATGAATTGTTGATAGAGCCTATGTTCTGTTGTGTTATTCTTAGTATCAGTACCTGCTATATAAGGGTAGGATTGTACAAAAGCATAACCCATAAGTAGGTTATTATTATTCTCTGTTAGATTATAACCAATCCCTGTTCTGATCAGCAATTGTTCTTCATCGCCTAATAAATTATAGCTGCGATATTGACCCTCATGCCACCAGTTCCATTTTTTGTTGATCTGTTTGTTGCCAAAATAGATAAGCCAGTTTCCTACGTCGGATTTTTGGGCAATTGCATTTATGCCAATCAATAAAAGGATAGTGGTTAGTAATTGTTTCATTTGTGGGAAATAAAGAGGATTTTTTATTTGACAGTCAATTTGAGTAGTTCACGATTTAAACTTCTGATATTGATACCAAGATATTCAGCCAAATCTTTTTTACTAAAGATTAGATCTTGTTCTTTTTGCAATTTTAATATTTTGGAAAGAGCGTTTTCAACGGTATTTAATTGCTGGAAAGAAGACCTGAGTGCTGTATTTCTTAAATGAGTGGCCAACTCTCCCAACAATAGCTCATTAAAAATTTTGTTGTTCAACAGAAGATTTTTAAAAATACCAAGCTCAATTTTGTAAACCAATACATCAGTCATTGCAAAAACAGTAGTAATTGTTTTGCAAGCTAATATGGCTTCAATTTCTCCAATAATCTCTCCGTTTCCTAGAAATTCAACAAGGTAATTTTTATTATTATCTTCATTAATCACGCATTTGCAAACACCCTCTTTGATAATATAGACATGTTTGATAAATCTATTGGCTTCCAAGATTGGCTGATTTTTTTTGAAACTAACCAACTTTAATCCACTGCTTGTCTCTTCAGATGCAAAAGTTACAATAAAGTTTAATAGCTCTTTGTTATTCAGGATCATGGGACAAATGTCCCAATTTCAAACAAATCAATCAGCTATTTTGCATATTATTTATTCTTATGAAAACGATTAGCACACTAATTTTAATACTTATGTCATTTTCAAATACCTCCAATGCACAGGGTCAACAAGACAAAGACCTTCCCAAAGTTGAATTGCATTTGCATTTGGACTGTTCTCTAAGTTATGAGGTGGTCAATGAAATCAATCCAACTATCACTTTTGAAGAATACAGGGAATCATTTATTGCTCCTCCCAAGTGTACGGATTTAGCAGATTATATCACCAGGGCCATCAAAGGATTTGAATTGATGCAAACCAAAGAACAGTTAAGATTGGTAACCCTTGACCTTTTTAAGCAATTAAAGGAGGATCATGTAGTTTATGCAGAGATAAGATTTGCCCCTTTGCAACATATATACAAAGGATTAAGTCCAAAGGAAGTAGTTGAGGCGGTTAACCAAGCCACCGATGAAGGCATAAAAAAATATGGGGTAGAAGCAGGAATCATCCTTTGCACCCTTAGACATTACACAGAAGCACAAAGTTTGGAAACAGCCGAATTGGTAAAAAATTTCAAAGGTTCTCATGTTGTTGGCTTTGATATAGCAGCAGATGAGGCTGGATTTCCAATAGACAATCATATAAAAGCGTTTAGTCAAGTACGTCAAACTGGTATACCCTGCACTGCACATGCTGGAGAGGCAAAAGGAGCAGCAAGTGTTTGGGAAACATTGCAAAAATTGCATCCTCAAAGAATTGGACATGGGGTTAGAAGTACAGAAGACAAGGACTTGCTTTTGTTTTTAAAAGAAAATGACATTCATCTAGAGGTCTGTCCAACAAGTAATATTCAAACCAATGTATTTGACAAAATAGAAAACCATCCTTTGAATTCGATATATAATTCAGGAGTATCCATGGGATTAAATACTGATGCAAGAACTATTTCAAATGTTAGTTTGAGTTCTGAATATGGGTTGGTTAGAAAAGTATTTAATTGGGATAATAGCCAGTTGAAGAAATGCAATTTGGAGGCTATCAATCATTCTTTTGCTAAGGAGGATATTAAGAGGAAGATTAGGAGAATTATTGAGGCATCTTATAAATAATGAGCATTAATTTTTCTTGGGATTGTTGGCTGGGCCGATTTCATCCCAAATGAATATACTCAAAATGCAAATTTTCCCGCTAGGATTGTTGGCTTCGCCGATATCCCTCAGAAAGACATCTCATTAGGATGCTAATCTTCTCGCTGGGATTGTTGGCTTCGCCAACTTCCCTCCGCATTGAGCTTTCTCATATATGTGAATTTTTCCCGCTGGGATTGTCGGCTACGTTGCACTTCGCCGACTTCCCTCCGCATTGAGCTAGCGCAAAGCTCCAATGTATCTAAAGAGATTTTTTATTGGGAAGATTCTCATTAGGCCTTCTCCAAAAGCCCTCGCTGCGCTCGTGTAAGGCCTGCGCTACGGCGCAATCAAGCAAGCTTGTTGCGCCTTCACTACGGCCTTACGGTGGCTTTTGGGGAAGGCCTTGTGGTAAGTTCTGCGCATAAAAAAAGCTCCCCGATAAATCGGGGAGCTTTGTGATCCCGCTGGGACTCGAACCCAGGGCCCATACATTAAAAGTGTATTGCTCTACCAACTGAGCTACGGAATCTTTTTGGTGGCAAATATAAGGCTGCAACCCTGTTGATAAAAACTAAATGAATCAACATTTATCACCATGATGCATTAAGGAACAATAGTGGTAAATAAATACACCGCAAAAATGACCAAAAGTACCACTCCTTGCAACATAGTTGTTTTTCCTGTTTTCAAAGAAAGCATGATGACAAACAAAGAGAGTATAAAGAGCACGGTTGATTTGGTATCAATGCCAAGTGTTAGCGGCAAGCCCATATAAATAGAAACAAATGCAACGGTTGGTATTGTGAGTCCAATACTGGCCAATGCCGATCCTAGTGCTAAGTTTAAACTGGCTTGTAATTTGTTTTTTCTGGCAGCCTGCACAGATGCAATTCCTTCGGGTAATAAAACTACCATGGCAATAATAATACCTACTATGGATTTTGGAGCACCCGCTGCAACTACGCTTTCTTCTATTTCAGGAGCCAATGCTTCTGCTAAAAGAACCACAGCAGACAATGCTACTAATAATAGCACTGCACTGATGATGGCAATTTGAGTACTAGGTTTTCCTGCATGACCATGTTCTACTACTTCATCCTTTGAGATAAAATGGTCTTTGTGTCTCACATTTTGCATGGCCAAAAAAGTGCCATACAAGACTAAAGAGACAATGGCAACAAAGGCTAATTGTTTGTTACTATAAAATGGTCCAGGTATACTGGTTGTGAAATTGGGTAGTATCAAGGCTAAGACAGATATGGCAACCAATACGGTCAGCGATGCTCCAACACCATCTAGACTAAAAGATTGCTCACGATGTTTCAAACCACCAATGAGCAAACAAAGACCAATGATGCCGTTGATGATAATCATCTCTGCTGCAAAAACCGTATCTCTAGCAAGTTCGGAAGACCCTTCACCACCAGTATGCATTAATTCAATAATCAATGCTACTTCTATGGTAGTAACTGAAATAGCTAGTAATAAAGAGCCAATGGGTTCACCTACTCTATGTGCCACAACTTCTGCGTGATGCACTGCAGCCAATACAGCGGCAATGAGTGCAACACCTTGACACAATAGAAATATAAATCCTAAGTCAAATTTTTCACCGGCAAAAAACAGCCAACCCGTAATGGGAGCTACCAAGGTCCAGATGGGCAAATGCGCCAGTAATGCTTTTTTCTTCATCTTATTTCAAATCTTTCAACATAGCATTAATGGCTGCTTCCAATTGTTGGTCCTTGCCCTTAATCACTTGTTCAAATTCATTCATCAATTTGATATCGGGTTCGGTTTGTGAATTTTCCAAATAGCGTCCGTTCATCATTTTCACACCCACTGGTGGAACACCCCAACGCATGCTATTGTCTTGCAAAGATTCCCATCCAGCAAAAGTACAGGTACCAGGAACTGGCATACCCACTAGTTTACCAATCTGTAAATTTTGATAACCAAAAGCAAAGCAATGGCCATCGCTATAATTGGCTTCATTGGCTAATGCAATAGAAGGTTTGGTCCAACGGAAAGTTGGTTCATAACTCACAATATGTTTGTCATTGCTATTGTACATATAGGCTTTACCTGTTAAGAACGCAGCCAAATCACTCACCAAATCTCCACCACCATTAAAGCGGGTATCAATCACCATAGCTTTGCGGGTGGCGTATTTACCCATGACTTCTTCATAGGTTACACGGAAAGCACCATCGTTCATACCTGGAATATGTACATAACCCAATTGGCCATTACTCAAACGGTCAACTTCTTCTTGGTTCTTGCGCACCCAACGTTTGTACAATAAACCATTTTCTTCGCCAAGGGCGATGGGTTTTACAATCAATTCCTTCTTGGTGCCACCATCCACTACAGTAATCAACACATTCTTACCAGCTTTTCTATTCAGGTATTGGGCCAAGTCTTTTTCAGGCGTGATGAGTTCTCCATCAATACTTTCAATAATCATCCCAGCTTTGATACCAAAGCCCGCTTTGTCCAATGGTCCTTCCTTAATTACTTCATCAATCTTTACCCCATTGCCACTATGCGCATAACTATAGAAGGCACCCAAGGAAGCAGTTGCGTCTGCATTAGGATTAAATGAACCATAGCTTGCACCACTATGACTCACGTTTAATTCACCCAGCATTTCACTAAGCAATTCTGTAAACTCATAGTTATTGCCAACATGCGCCAAATGACGCTCGTAGTCTGGTTTGTAGCTATCCCAATCAATGCCATGATAAGATGCGGTATAGAAAGTGGTCTTGGTTCTGCGCCAGATATGTTCAAACATAAACTTGCGTTCTGCAGCCACGTCTAATTGCATTTCTCCATTAATGGCTATTCCATCGCGCTTTGCGCTGCTTGGATCTATCTTACTCACGCTACCATCAGACAATAAGTAAATTATTTTCTGATCCTTGTCCCAAGTCAATGATCCAGAATTGGCATTCAGTGGAAGTAGAATCTTGGTTTCTTTGGTTCTAATATTGGTACTCCACAAATTCAAACCCTTTTCAAATCTTGCCAAGTAGTACAAGGTCTCACCGTCTTTGCTTACCAGGGCATCGGCCAAACTAGAAGAATGGATGGTGAGTTTTTGTTTTCTATAAGTAAGCCCGTCAAATTCAATATTGATCAGACTATCTTTTTTGATTTTGTTTTTGCTGGTATCGGCTTTGGCTGCTTTTTCATCTTGGTCTTTTAACAACGCGGCTTCTTCCTTGCTCAGTCTAAATTTATCCCAGGCATCTTGGTTTAAGACCACGGCATAAATATCGCTCTGACTACCGCCGCTATTGGCTTTGGCGCGAAGACCGTCTCTATCGGTTTCATACAATAACATTTTTCCACCCATGGCCCATTTGGGAGCGCCATCGTTAAAGCCATTTTCTGTTACGTTAAAAATCTTACCCTTTCCATCGGTGCTGATAATGCCAATCTCAGAATTAGATACGCCTTCAATGGCATAACTAAAGGCAAACCATTTGCCATCGGGACTCCATTCAAAGTTCTGGTCATTATCGCCCCAGCTAAATAATTCCTTGTCTGTTAAAATGGTCCTGCTTTGTTTGCTGGCTAGGTTCAATACTTTGAGTGTTGCCCTATTTTCAATAAAGGCCAATTCTTTTCCATCAGGTGAAAAAGCGGGTAAGTAGTTTTCTTTTTCATTACTTACTAGTGCTGTTTCTTTGAGTAGGGTAGACGCATAGAAATATGGTTCTTCTTTGCGTACCATTTCTGTTTGATAAATCTTCCAGCTATTGCCACGCTCACTTGAATAGACCAATGATTTTCCATCAGGTGAAAAACTTACACTGCGTTCTTGTGCTGCAGTATTGGTGATTCTTTTAGTACCACCACCATCTACCGCCGATACAAATACTTCTCCTCTAAACACAAAGGCTATTTCTTTGCCATTGGGCGATACGGCCAAATCACGCGCACCACCACTTACTGGAACAGGACGTTCGTTATTGGCTTTGGCGTCACTGATAATTTGAATATTGATTTTATTGGCTTTAGCTCCTGGTTCTTGTGTATAAAGTTCTCCGTCATAACTATAGCAAAGGGTACCACTATTGGAACTAGATAGAAAACGCACGGGATGTTTTTTGAAACTTGAGACTTGGGTGCTCTTGCCCCCATCCAAACCCATCTTGTGTACATTAAAACTGCCACTCTCTTCACTCAAATAATAAAATGCTTTGTCATTATCTGTGAAAATAGGATTGCGGTCTTCACCTGCAAAACTGGTGATCTTCTTGTGTGTGCCAGCCTTGCTATCATATACCCAAATGTCGCGCGCAATGGCCGATACATGGTGTTTGCGCCACTGATTCTCTCCGCCTTTTTTATCATGATAAATCATCAACTGTCCGTTCTTGCTCCACTTTACGTCTTCTGCAGGTGTAGTCAAAACCTGATTCACACGGCCACCGTTTACAGATACCGCATACAACTCAGGTTGAGATGCAGTGGGATAGGTTCTATTGCTGGCTGCGTCTTGACGGGCAGATCCAAACAAAACTTGTTTATCATCATTGCTAAATGCATAAGGATATTCCGCAGTAGAATAGTAAGTAAGTCTTTTTACCTCACCACCTTCTGCAGGAATGGTATAAATATCAAAATTGCCATACCTATCAGAAGCAAAAGCAATCTGTTTGCCATCATGACTCCAAACGGGCATAAAATCATGCGCTTCATGACTGGTGAGCGCCACGGCTGTTCCGCCACTACTGGCTACTTTATAGAGATCACCTTTATAAGTGAACACTACTGTTTTGCCATCGGGCGAGATGGCGCTATAACGCAACCAATTGGGTTGGGCACTAACTTGGGTTACTACTAATAGTACCAATGCACATAAGAGGGAGATCTGTTTCATTGCAGGAGTTTTACTTCTGCATGAAAGATAACAAGTTTTCCAAATTAAAACCCCGTTCTGGATAGATACTCCATGAACGGGGTTGGCACTAAACAAAACCTATTTTGATTTATTCGTAATGAATGGTCAGTTTAATAGACGGGCTCACTCCTTTTAGAAATCCATGGAAAAAGAATTCGGGTTCTAATTGCAACCAACCACTGCGTACACCGGGAATACCTACTTTATAAGTATTGGGTTCAAACCAATTGCCCTTGCGGCTGATTAAATAGCCTATGGAAACATTGCCCACAAAATTGAAGGGGGTTTGTTTGTTTTCTAAATGAACATAGCGGAGTGTTAAAAAATCATTCCTATCGGTGATTACATTGTTTAACAAATCTTTGCTAAAAAAGAAATGGGGTTCCCACATGGCGTAGAACCTACTGGTACTATGGGTTCTATTGGCCGATGTATATCTAATTCCCGCTGAGAAAGACGGCACAAAAACTCCCTTTGCAAATTGCATACCCGCATAAATATTGGGTACAAGTTCAGGTACTTGACCTGGATTTTTGATCCATTTTACTTTGCCTGGGCTAAACATTTTTCCGGTGGCCATATTGAATGCAGCGCTATAACCCGCTTTTGGGCTGGTTGTTGCAACATATTCTGGACCTAATTCTTGGTAGAGTCTGCTGATACAGTTTTGCAATGCATTTTCTGGTAAACTATACAAGTCACTGGCGTTATTCAATACCAAGGTCAAGTAAAAAGGTTGCATTTCAGATTTGTTACTAGCATTGTATCGGGTATCGTTATAAAGCGATACGTCTTCCTTTGATACTTGTACATAGGCTTTAATACGAATGGTGTCTTGGGTAGTTTTTAATTCATTTAACGCCCCGTCTTTGATCACAAATTGTTGGGCTGCATTGTCATGATTGACAATTCTAATCTGTGGATTTAATCCTCCTGTTAAATAATCGATTCTTCTGTTGAATGCATCGTTTTTAAAAGAGTCCAGCATGGGTTTCAATCCGGGTTTGATGGCATTTACCAAAGAATCTAGATTGGGCAAGTATTTTAAGTGTTTGATATTATTCAGGTCTATAATCATATTACCGCTACCTGCTTTGAGAATGCCCCAAAAACTAAAATGGGCTTTTCCCATTCCTATTTTTGGATAATTGAAAGTGGCTTCCGATCTATTTAACGGAATATCATAATAGGTTCTGTTTTGTGCAAGCAAGCCGCTGGCCAAGCCTGAGATGATCAGGCAGCATAAGAATAGTTTTTTCATAATTATTGGTTGTCTGTTAAGGATGTAATGATCACTGGTTTGGGTTTAGAAAGCCACCAGGTTCTATTGGATTCTTGTGTATTGATGAGATTTTCTTCTGTTTCTTCCGTTATCTGTTTTTTGGATGAATTTTTGGTATAGCTGGGTTCTGGTTCCTTGTACAAATCATAGAGATGTATAACGGGATATTTTTTGCGAACCACTGCTGATTTGTTGGCAGGCTTTGTGGCGATGACGGGGCTGATATTAGCTGCCGCGATAGTTGCTATTTGTTGTGCCGTGTCTTTGATGGGACTAGTTTCAACAGGAATGGTTGTTGGAACTAGGGCAATAGTTGTTGGTTCGGTTTGATTAGAAACCAAGTCATTGTTTGTGACAGTGATTTGTTTTTTAACTATTAGGTCTGATGATTTTGTTTCTGGGGTAGTTTCTATTTTGATTGGTGATGGTTGATGGATGGGTGCTTGCTCTACGTTTTGTTTAGTGAATGAATCCTTTGGGGTTGCAACTTCTTTTTGTAAGATCCAAAAGATGGCAGCACCTGCTAGCAAGACTATCGCGGCAGCATATCGCAACCAAAGCATGGGTTTGCGCTTTTTGTCTTGCAATTGATTTTCTAGCTGATCCCAAACCCTAGTGGCAGAAAAGCCAAAACCTTCAGGTAGGCTATTCATGCCATCTAGTTTTTCTGAGAGGGGATTATTTGGTTTTTCGTTGTGCATTTGTTTCATTGTTTTT
Source organism: Bacteroidota bacterium (assembly GCA_041164585.1). Classification (GTDB taxonomy): domain Bacteria; phylum Bacteroidota; class Bacteroidia; order Chitinophagales; family Chitinophagaceae; genus Sediminibacterium. Next base: position 4,044 of record JBEAPC010000231.1, on the reverse strand, counting down.
TGCTGCCAATAATTGTTGTAGCATCATCCTTGCTTTGTTCAATTGACTCTTGCTAGTGCCTTCTGTAATGCCTAGTTCTTGGGCTATTTCTGTGTGCTTTAATCCTTCTACGGCGTAGAGGTTAAAGACCGTTCTATATCCCGTTGGCAATTGCGTGATCAATTGAAAGAGTTCTTCTGCGGCCAAATTGTCTAGGGCATTTGCTTCTACCGGCATTTCATGACCAAGTTCTTCTGCTACAAGTAAGAGCGGTTCTTTTTTTCTTAATGAGCGGAGACATTCATTGATCATGATCCGCTTCATCCAAGCAATGGCCGCTCCGTCATTCTGGTATTCAAAATTTGGAAGGGCTTTGAAGATGCATAAGAACCCATTCATCATACATTCCTCTGCCAATTCGTTGCTGCGCAAATACCTTCTACAAAGCAGGAAGAAGCGGGTAGAAAATTGGTCAAACAGCCATTTCTGGGCTGTAAGCCTTTCTTCTTTGCACTCTTGTAGCAGTTTTGCTAGTTCCATGAATCAGCCGCTTTATAATTGAAATACCTTTTTAGCATAAAAGGTTGCATGGGTTAGAAAAAAAATCTAAACTAAGATAGTCGGTTTTAGTTCTGCCAACTTAGGGTTAACTTGTAGCGTGGAAAAACCATTCCCATATAGGATCTACCCCATTGGAGACCAAGCCCTCACACTGGACTTTGGAAATTTGATCAATGATGAGATCAACCGTTGCGTGATGGCCCTGTTTTATTGGCTCAAGGAAGAAGACTTGCACGGCATCAAAGACATTATTCCAGCTTATGCCAGCATAAGTGTGGTTTATGACGCGTCATTGATTCGCAAATGGGCGGGTAATGGATCAGCTTATGCGTATATGGAAGACTACCTGACCCAGGCCTTGCAGCCATTGGATTTACAGGCTTTGCCCAGCAGCAGAGAACTGCGGATTCCGGTTTGCTATCACCAAAGTTTGGCCCCAGATTTATTGGAGCTTTGTCAAGAAAAGCAAATGGACTTGGATGAATTTGTGGCTATTCATACGGCCATTCCTTATAGGGTTTATATGATTGGCTTCCTGCCGGGCTTTGCCTATATGGGTAGCTTGGATGAGCGCATTGTGGCACCGCGCAAGCAGACACCGCGCACCCATGTGGCAGCCGGATCGGTGGGGATTGCTGGTGTTCAAACGGGCATCTATCCCTTTGCTTCCCCGGGGGGATGGCAGTTGATTGGCCAAACACCCATGACTTTGTTTAATGCCAATGATGATCAACCCAGTTTGTTTCAGCCAGGTGACCTAGTGCAGTTTGAAGCCATTAGCATTGACCAATTTTATCAACTCAAAAACAAACCATCCTGATGGGAGTACGTGTGCTTAAATCAGGGATGGCAGATAGTCTGCGCGACGCCGGTAGATTTGGCTTCCAGCACTTGGGTATACCACCCGGCGGCGCAATGGACAACGTTGCCATGCAAGTGGTGAATATATTAGTGGGTAATCCAATAGGAGCGGTGGTCATGGAGATGCACTATCCCGCGCCACAGTTGGAATTTAACTCGCCAGCTCTCATGGCCTTAAGTGGCGCGGATTTTCAAGCCACCATTGATGGCGTAGAAATTGCACTAAACCAACCTATGCTGGTGCCAACTGGCTCAGTGATCAAATTCAACAAACCAGTCTCTGGTGCCCGATGTTATTTAGGCGTTAAAGGCGGCTTTGAAGCAGATGAATGGTTGGGGTCCAAGACCACCAATAATTTTGCGGTTCGTGGCGGATACCAAGGACGCAACCTACAAAAAGCTGACTGGGTAGCATTTGCCAAACCCTTTTCTTATGAAGTAGAAGAACCAGCGGTCATGCCTTGGACAGCCAATGTTCGAGAGCTCTACCCACAAGGTCCCTGTTATTTGATACCCGGAGCAGAATATGAATTATTAGATGCTGCATCCAAACAATGCCTCATTCAAGAAGCCTTTCAGATTGCCACCAATAGCAATAGAATGGGATATCGATTACAATCTGCACCCATGCATTTGGGAGAATACAAAGAATGTCTTTCTTCTGGTGTTGGTTTTGGTACCCTACAATTATTACCCGATGCGCAAACCATTTTGCTCATGGCTGATCACCAAACCACGGCGGGTTATCCCAGACTAGGGCATGTGGCTTCCGTGTCTCTTCCAACACTAGCGCAGTTGAATGCTGGAGATAGTATTCGCTTTCAATTGATAGACATGAAGACTGCCGAATCCTTGTATGCGGCACAAGAAAAGCATTTGCGCCAACTCAAAAATGCCTGTAACTTCCGCTTGCAGGAATATCTTTCTAATGACTAAACAAATTGACCTCAATTGCGATATGGGTGAGGGCATGGACAATGATGCATTGCTCATGCCACTGATTAGTAGTGCCAATATTGCATGTGGGTTCCATGCTGGAAATGATTCCATCATGCGCGCCACCGTAGCACTTGCCAAACAGAGCGGCGTTTCCATTGGCGCGCATCCCGGCTTTGCAGACAAGGAAAATTTTGGACGCACGGAAATACAGCTAAGTTCAAATGAACTCTATCAATTGATTTGGAATCAGCTTGCACTTATGCAAACCGTTACACAAGAAGCATCTGTGGCCATGCACCATGTAAAACCCCATGGTGCTTTATACAATATGGCTGCGCGCGATGCTTCTATGGCCAAAGTGATTGCGCAAGCCGTGAAAGACTTTGATGCAAACCTCATTTTTTATGGATTGAGTGGTAGCTATTTAATTAGTGAAGCAAAAGCCCTTGGATTACAAACCGCATCAGAAGTTTTTGCAGATAGAACTTATCAAGACAATGGAAGTCTTACTCCAAGAAGTCAAGCCAATGCAATGATTCATGATCAAGCCAGTTCTTTAGCACAGGTCTTGCAAATGATCAAAGAGCAAAGGGTTGAATCCGTTACAGGAAAAACTATTCCCATATCAGCAGAAACTATTTGCATTCATGGCGATGGCCCTCATGCATTTTCCTTTGCACAACAAATCAATACTGCTTTACAAACTGCTTCTATTTACATTAAATCAAATTAAATTCAAATAATTCAACCTAAATAATTCAACTCAAATAATTCTATTATAATCTTTCAATACTCCCGCACAGAAATAATTTAAGTAAAAAGAAATTAGTCAACATTGAAAAAAGTTTCCAACGCATCAGCCATTACCGGAGCCGCATTCTTAATGGCAACATCGGCCATTGGCCCAGGATTTCTAACACAGACAACGGTCTTTACCAAACAGTTGCTTTCTAGTTTTGGCTTTGTGATTGTGATTTCTATTTTGTTAGACATTGGCGCGCAAATGAATATCTGGCGCGTATTGGCGGTAACGGGCAAGCGCGCACAAGATTTGGCAAATGAACTCTTGCCAGGTTTAGGTTATTTGTTGGCAGGACTAATTTTGTTGGGAGGTCTGGCATTTAATATTGGCAATATTGGTGGATGCGGTTTAGGTCTCAATGTACTAACTGGCATAGACACAGCCTATGGTGCTTTGTTTAGTTGTGTCATTGCGCTCATGATTTTTTGGATGAAGGAAGCCGGTAAAATGATGGACCTGTTTGCCAAACTATTGGGCATCCTCATGATCCTACTCACCATCTATGTGGCATTTAGTTCTCATCCGCCGCTGGGCGATGCACTACAACATAGTTTTGTTCCCGAAACTATTAGTAGCACGGCTATTGTAACACTTGTAGGCGGTACGGTTGGAGGATATATCTGTTTTGCAGGAGGTCATCGGTTATTAGACGCGGGCATTTCAGGAGAAGCACAATTACCCTCCGTGAATAAGAGCGCGGTAACAGGAATTTTGGTCACGGCCATCATGCGATTTGTCTTGTTCTTAGCAGCACTTGGTGTAATCATGCAAGGTGTACAATTAGACATGAGTAATCCACCCGCATCTGTTTTTCGCGCAGCAGCCGGAGAAATGGGCTACAAATTTTTTGGCGTTGTTATGTGGTGTGCTGCCATTACCTCAGTAGTAGGCGCGGCCTATAC
>JBEAPC010000230.1:0-4535 GCA_041164585.1 Bacteroidota bacterium | reverse complement strand
GCTTATATTGCACTGATTTTATTTAACGAAACAAGTATTTATGAGTTTTAGAAACTTTCAGGTTCCCTATCCTATAGACGAACAATACGCAAAGAAAACGGCTTATTTTTCAATGGAATTTGCCATTCACCAACCATTGAAAATCTATAGTGGTGGATTGGGCTTTTTAGCTGGATCGCATATGCGCAGTGCTTATGAATTGAGACAGAACCTGATTGGAATTGGTATTTTGTGGAAGAATGGATACTATGATCAAGCGAGAAATCAAGACCAAAGCTTACAGGTTACTTTCATGGAAAAACAATACAGTTTTCTGGAAGATACCGATATCAAGTTTCAAATTCTGATTCATGATCATCCAGTTTGGGTGAAAGCATATTATTTGAATCCAGAGACTTTTAAGAGCGCACCTATGTTCTTATTGAGTACGGATTTACCTGAAAACGATTATGTTTCACAGACCATTACACACCGTTTATATGATGCCAACGTTGCTACCAAAGTAGCTCAGTTTATTTTGTTGGGAATTGGTGGTGCAAAATTAATTGATGAGTTAGGATTCAATCCAGACGTGTATCATTTGAATGAAGCACATGGTATTAGTGCAGGATTTTATTTGCTGAACAAATTTAAAAGTCTAGCCAAAGTGAAAGAGCATATGGTTTTCACAACCCATACGCCTGAAGAAGCTGGAAATGAAAAACACGATATTTATCTCTGTCAAAAAATGAGCTATTTCTGCGGAATGAGCTTAGACGAGGTAAGAAAAATTACTGGTATACATGATGACCAGTTTAACCACTCCTTAGTAGCGCTGCGTTTTGCTAGAAAGGCCAATGGCGTTTCTGCCCTACATGGTGTAGTAAGCCGTGACATGTGGAAACACTATGAAGGTATTTGTCCCATCATCAGCATCACCAATGCACAGAACTGGCATTATTGGGCTGACAAACAATTATATCGTGCATTAGAAGAAAAGAATGATCCCATTTTTGATGATAGGAAAACCTTCTTAAAGAAAAGAGCATTTGAAATTGTTGCAGACCAAACTGGTAAAGTATTTGACCCCAATGTATTGACCATTGTTTGGGCAAGAAGGTTTGCTGGTTATAAACGTGCAGATATGTTGAGCTGGCATTTAGAGCGTTTTGAAAAACTCTTGAGTAATGCCAAATATCCAGTACAAATTATCTGGGCTGGTAAACCTTATCCATTGGATTACCCCGCAATTACCACATTTAATAGCTTGGTTCAAATTAGTAAAAAATACAAGAATGTAGCAGTGTTGATTGGTTATGAACTTTCTTTGAGCAAACGCTTAAAGCAAGCTTCTGATGTATGGTTAAACAATCCAAGGGTACCAAGAGAAGCATCTGGAACCAGTGGTATGACAGCAGCCATGAACGGAGCTGTTAACTTCTCTACAGACGATGGTTGGATACCCGAATTCATTAACCATGGTAACAATGGTTTTGTGGTTCCTAAAGCAGATTATGATAACATGTCTGTACAAGAACAAGATGATTATGATTTAAACAAGTTGTATGAAATCTTGGAACAACAGATTCTTCCCTTGTATTATGAAAACAAGGATACTTGGAGACAGATCATGAAAAATGGTATGATGGATGTGCGTTGGCAGTTTGATAGTAACCGCATGGCCAAAGAGTATTATGACTTAATGTACAACGGATAATAAAAACAAGCTTCTATTTAGATTTGATATTGAATCCCAATCAGTTCTGGTTGGGATTCATTTTTTTTAGAACAACACAGGTACTGATTTTGACATAATAGAACCTTTCCCTCCTACCTTTGTTCTATTATCATGAGCCAAAAACAGAAAATAGTAGTTGCTATTACAGGTGCCAGTGGTTCCATCTATGCCAAAGTATTGCTTGATAAATTACAAGCCATGCCCGAGCAAATTGAAACAGTGGGTATTGTGATGAGCAAGAATGCCAAAATAGTTTGGGAAACTGAATTGGGTAATGATTGTTACAAGGACTATCCTTTTTCTTATTTTGAAAAACACAATTTCAATGCCCCTTTTGCTTCTGGTTCTGCCAACTATGGTAGCATGCTGGTTGCACCTTGTAGTATGGGAACTTTAGGAAGAATCGCCGCAGGCATCAGTGATGATTTGGTAACCAGGGCTGCAGATGTGATTTTAAAAGAAAGAAGAAAGTTGATATTAATGGTTAGAGAAACTCCCTATAACCTGATCCATATTCGCAATATGGAAACCATCACTTTAGCAGGTGGCATTATCTGCCCATGTACACCCTCTTTTTATAGTTTACCTACTAGCATGGAGGCGCTTGCCGCAACGGTGGTAGACAGGGCATTAGATTTAGCTGGATTGGCAACCAATACCTATCGTTGGGGTAGTGCTAAGATCTAGTTTATTTTTTCTTGATCATCATCACAGCAGGAACAGGTCTTTCTCCTTCTTTATCGCTAGGCGTAATAGTTGGTTTACCATTGACCAACATGGCACTACTTCCACCGCCGTCTAAATTCAATGCTTCTATACAACCAAGGTCTTTGAGTATGTTGGCTAATTCTGGTAGGGTTGCACCTTCAGATTTTCCGGGAAACCTACCTTCCACTACTAAGTAAATCAATTGCCCTTGAGGGGTATATCCCATGGCTGTTCTGGGATGTTTGTCTGCAATAGCTTTGCCAGCAAATTTCATTTCTTCATTATTGCTAATACTTACCTGACCAGCTTGTACTAAAACAGGACCACCTGCTGTTGCTGCTTGCATTTTCCAAGGTTTGAAATTAGACTTGGCCAGTATAGATGGGATATTGGTTTGTGCAAGTGAATCCAGTACAGGTTTCATGGGGGCTTGAATGGCCCAGGGATATTTCTGGGTTGAGTCGCTCAAAACCCAAGCCACATCTGCCTTGCGCTTTTTGGTAATACCAATAGCACCAGAAACAGGGTGCAAATAAGTAAATGTATCTTTCCCTTTTCTTGCAATACTTGAAACAGTATAAGCCACTTGTTTACCGTCTTGAATAATCAGGCTCACATTGGTATTGTGTTTGAATTCAAAAAAGCTACAGTTCATCACCAATAAAGGCTGTGACTCAGAAGCATAAAATTGACTAGGCGTGCTTCTTTTGCCATTGGTAGATTTAGTTTCAAACATGAGCTGTTTGTCTTTTAAATCAGCACTTACATAGTAGGCATGATTGGGTTTACCATGAATGCTATCAGCCGTATAAAATACGTGAACACTTGCTGGCAATGGCTGGTATTGATGGTCTACATTCACCCATTTTAATTGGGCAATGGAGTTTAGTGACAAGGCTATAAAACCTAGCAATAAACCAAAGGATAAGCATTTGAATTTATACAAGTTGAAGTTGTTTTTCTTCCATCCATTTGGTCTTGCCATATCCAGGTATAACGTGTTTTTCACTGTGGTAAGAAGACCTTACTAATGGACCACTCTCTACATAATCAAAACCAATCTTGTAGCCAATTTCGCGTAACTCTGCAAACTCATCAGGATGTACAAATCTTTGAACCGGCAAATGCTTTTTAGTAGGTTGCAAGTATTGCCCTAGGGTTAATACATCGGTACCAACTCCTACTAAATCTTCCATACTCTGAATCACTTCTTCCTTGGTTTCACCAAGACCTAACATGATCCCAGTTTTGGTGCGCATGCCACCTTGCTTCAAGGTCTTTAGTACGTCTAAGCTTCTTCTATATTTGGCTTGAATTCTAACCTGACGGGTCATCCTTTCTACTGTCTCCATATTGTGACTTACCACATCTGGAGCAGCATCAATGATGCGTTGAATTTGGTCTTGGATACCTCTAAAATCAGGAATCAATGTTTCCATGGTAGTATCCGGGCTTAGTGACCTAACTGCCTTAATGGTATTGTACCAAATAATAGAACCACCATCTTTTAATTCATCCCTATCAACACTAGTTAGGACCGCGTGTTTCACTTTCATTAAGTGAATGGCTTCTGCTACGCGTTGGGGCTCATCCCAATCAACTGCTTCTGGTCTTCCTGTTGCAACCGCACAAAATCCACAACTTCTGGTGCAAACATTGCCCAAAATCATGAATGTGGCAGTTCCTTCTCCCCAACATTCACCCATATTGGGGCAATTACCACTTTCACAAATGGTATGTAATTTATGGGTATCTACCAATCCACGAACGTGTTTGTAACTCTCTCCAATGGGGAGCTTCACTCGAAGCCAATTGGGTTTCTGAATTTTTGACTGGGTATTGTCTATTTTGGGTACTACTGGTAATTCTTGCATGCCGCTATTCCTTGGTCTAAATGATTAACAAAAATAACTCACTTTCGTTTACCAAAGACAATAGAAACATAAGCGTTGAAAAACAAGCTTTTAGGATCATTCAACAATACTATCGGCATTTTTTTAGAATAGTATTCCACATTCAGACCTACTTCAATGGCAGAAAGCACTTCATTATAGCGGCCATAGTCAAAGCGAATGGCTGTTCTAGCATAAGCTCCAGGAATATATTGCAT
>JBEAPC010000229.1:0-6382 GCA_041164585.1 Bacteroidota bacterium | reverse complement strand
CCTATCCTGTGCAGCGTGATGAACAGGAATCTATTGCTCCCTTGGGCGTTTTACCCGGTATGGCTTTTACCCCAGACAGCAAATTTTTACTAGCTTCTTATGGCGGTAAAATCTGGAAAATCACCATTGACCAAGCAGGTAAAACGGCTCCGCAAGAAATTGCTTTTGAAGCCGGCGTGAACCTAGAATTGGGGCCCAGACTCTATTTCAACTATCCCGTAAAAGATACAAGTCATGCACTTAGTTCTCAGATCAGAGACGCGGTGCCTAACGGCGATGGTAAAAAACTGGCATTTACCGCACTAAACCGTTTGTATGTAATGGACTATCCAAACGGAACACCCAAGCGCCTCACCAATTTCAATTCCGTAGAAGCCATGCCAGCATGGAGTCCCAACGGAAAGCAATTGGTCTTTGTTACCTGGAACGAGCAAGATGGCGGCGCTATTTACACTGCTAACGCAGATGGATCCGGCCTGACAAAAATCAGTACTGAGTCCGCATATTATTCCCAACCGGCCTGGAGCTTCAACAACCGCATAGCCTATTTTAAAGCACCCAATCGCGTGTTCAAAGACGCAGAAGGAAATAGTTATAGCGACGCTGAAACCAAGATCAATTGGATCAGCCCCAATGGTGGAGAAGAGCATTTAATTGACTATGCCAATAACCGTGGTAACCTACATTTTACTACCGATACCAGCCGAATATTTTTAAATGGTGGCGCGGGTACTTTATTGTCTATTCGCTGGGATGGTACTGATGTAAAAACACTAGTCAAAGTATCGGGGATTACCACATTTGGTACCGTGGCTGATGCGGATCATGACTTTGTGATGGGGCGTAGTAAAGCGCATCTTGATCCCGTGAATAATTGCATGTTGCCAGAAGGCGCATCGGAGCGCGAGCCACAACAAACACCGGCCAACGCAGACATGATTTTGATGGCACCAAAAGGAGATCAAGCACTAGCTCAAGTAAAAAATAATATCTATGTAGTCACTGTTCCCGATGCCGGCAAGACCGCTAGTATTTCTGTTGCAGCGCCACAGTCTAGTAGTTTTCCATCGCGCCAGCTAACGGAAATTGGGGGTGAATTTCCTGCCTGGGAAGCCGATGGTAAAAAAGTACACTGGAGCTTGGGTAATGGTCACTGGGTCTTTGACCTTGACCGCGCCAAGACTTTAGAAGACTCTGTAAAAGCCGTTAAAAAACTAGAAGCACTCAAGCCAAAAGATACCAGCAAACCCAAGCTGGACAGTGCTTTGCTGGCTCAGCAAAAATTAAAAGAGAAATATAGTCCACTAGAGACTCAGGTAAAAGTCTATTACGCTAAAGACCAACCAACAGGAATTATTCTGTTGAAAAATGCACGCATCATTACCATGAAGGGTGATGAAATTTTTGAGCGTGGCGATGTATTGATTGAGAACAATCGCATTAAAGCTGTGGGAAAATCGGGTGCTTTAAAAACACCTGCTGGTACCAAAACCATTGACTGTGCAGGTAAAACCATTACTCCCGGATTTGTAGATACGCACGCACATATGTGGCCTTTCTGGGGCATGCACAAAGACAATATTTGGATCTATGCCGCCAACTTGGCTTATGGGGTAACTACAACCCGTGACCCACAAACAGCTACCACCGATGTACTCACTTATGGAGACATGGTAGACGCTGGTCAGATTCCTGGTCCAAGGATTTATAGCACGGGTCCTGGTGTTGGTTTTTGGTTGTACAACCTAACCAGTTTGGATCAAACCAAGAAGATCTTGGAGCAGTATAGCAAGTACTATAAAACCCAATACATTAAAATGTACTTAACCGGAAATAGACAAGCTAGACAATGGATTATTCAGGCTTCTAAAGAACAAAAACTCATGCCTACTACTGAAGGTGGGCTTGACTTTAAATTGAACATGACCCATATGTTAGATGGCTATCCTGGTATTGAACACTCATTGCCCATCTTCCCATTGTACAAAGACTTAACCAAGAGTTTGGCGGCTAGTAAAACAGCACTTACGCCAACACTAATTGTGGCTTATGGTGGTCCATGGGCAGAGAACTTTTACTATACTACGGAGAGTCCTTTGCATGATCCCAAACTGAATCATTTTACACCCTATGAAGAATTGCACGCCAAAGCTGCAAGACGCGCAGGTAGTTTGGGTGGTTGGTTTACACCCGAAGACCAGGTATTCCCCAAACACGCACAAGGGTTAAAGAGCTTGGTAGAACAAGGCGGACTAGTAGGAGTGGGCAGTCATGGTCAGTTACAAGGCCTTGGTTATCATTGGGAAATGTGGAGCATAGGTAGTGGTGGAATGAAGCCATTAGACGTGTTAAAAACAGCCACTATTCTTGGAGCAACAGCCCTTGGTTTGGACAAAGACCTTGGTTCTATTGAAGCAGGTAAATTGGCCGATCTAGTGATCATGGATCAAAATCCACTGACCAATCTACGCAATACCAATACCATCAAATATGTGGTGAAAAACGGCCGTCTCTATGATGGTAATTCTTTGGATGAAATTTATCCAACACCACGGAAGCTTGACACGGGTTCTTGGACCAAACCAGTACCTGTGGTGAATACGCCTGTGAAGCAATAAACAGGGTTTAAGGGCTAAAAGGTTTTTACAGGAGTATATACCGAAAGTGTATACTTTTGTAAAAAACCTTTGTATGAAAACCCTATCCTTAAAACTGGATGATGAAACCTTTGAAGCTGCAGAAGCCATTACTGCTGAGCTAAAGCTAGCTAGGAATAGATATATCAATGAAGCGGTGGATCTTTATAACAAATTCAACAAAAGAAAATTACTCAAAAACAAACTGCACAAAGAGTCAAAACTTTCTAGTAAGGAATCTATGAACATTCTCCACGAATTTGAAAAATTTGTGGATGAAAATTGAGCAATACGATATTTGGCTAGCCAATTTAAATCCAACTAAGGGTACAGAACCCAGAAAAACAAGACCTGTAGTGGTGATTCAAACCAATTTATTAAATGAGGTACATCCTTCCACTATAGTTTGTCCCATCAATACCAATGTTCTATCCCAAATAGATATTTTACGGGTACACCTCAAAAAACAATTGGAACAACCCAGCGATATTTTAGTAGACCAAATTAGGGCGATAGATAATAAACGATTTATTCAAAAATTAGGTAAACTCAATCAGGAACAGATTAGGAAACTCAAACAAAATTTAGTCATTGTTTTAGACTTAATGTGAGTATTGGGTAAAACTTAAAATATCCTTGCTGATTTATTTATATTTCCTGACGTATTAATAAAAATCATTAAATTTATTAGGCTTAGATTACATCCTATTTTAAACCCTAATTCATGTTATGCAGCAATTGGCTGACTGGTATTTTGCCCTGGTCTTTTTTGTAACGCTTTTAGGCTTTTTGGTGTCAGGGATTCTTTTTTTTGTGAACAAAACGGATACGTTTACTTCTAGGTTACTGGCTGGTTTTTTGGTGAGCATCTGCATCTTGGTCTTGAACAATGAATTGATGGCCACTAGGTTCTTTTTGAATTTTCCGCATTTGTGGCGCGTTGCAGCTTTTGCAAGTTTTTGTTTTCAAGCTTTTGGGTATCTCTATGTTAGGTCTGTTCTAGAACAGTCTTATGCATTTAAGAAATGGGACTGGATGCTTTTTCTTCCTGCATTATTATATCCGTTCACTTTGCTGCCATTTTTTTTATTGCCAACAGCCGAAAAATTGCTCATTGTTCAGAGAATCATTGCGGATAATTCTTTAATTGCCAAAGAGCCTGAAAGTATCTTGCCAAATGGTATTGGTTCCCTTTCTAGGTCTGTTTATGGAATGATTTTGGCTTTTTTTCAATTTAAAATGTTGATTCAATGGAAAAAGAACCTGCCATTAGCACCAGAAAGAATGGGGCAAAATAAGGATACCTACAAATGGTTATTCTATTTTACCTGTTGTGGGGCTTCCCTTTATTTGATTGCCTTTGGACTAGTCGCTTTTCAATTAACCCTCTATGTCAGTATTTGGCATACCGTCATTTTTGCCATCACTTTTACTATCTTATTCATTGTTGGTTACCTTTTATGCAAGCCCAATATTCTCTATGGCATGACGGGTTGGTTACAACAACCACTGGTTTTGGAACTGGATGCCAATGACAAAATGGCTATTAGTCTACAGAAATCCAATGAGGATCTTCCCAAAAATAGCCTTACCCTAGAACAAGGAATGGCCTATAAAGCCCTATTGGAAAATCATTTTACAGAGAACAAACCTTTTATCAAAGGTGGCTATACTATGGGCGATTTATCCAGAGAACTCTCCATACCATCGCACCAGCTATCTGCCTTTATCAATCAGGAATACGGTAAGAATTTCAACGAATTAATCAATAATTACCGGGTGGCTTATTTAGAAGAATTGGTAACGGTCAATCCGGAATACCTGAATTATACCCTAGAAGCCCTGGGTCAATTGGCGGGTTTTAAATCTAGGGCTTCTTTTTATTCTGCCGTAAAAAAGAAGTCAGGGCTTACGCCAGCTGTCCTTTTTGGTCCAAATACTCCAGATTCTGCTATTGTTCTGTCCTGATTTTCAAAATTGCTACATACCAGCCTACCATTTGCTTTCAATCTTAGAACTATTGAGATATTTTTAAAGCTTATCTCAAAATATCTACTAAATGAAATTTATTGTAATCAAGTCCTTGCTGATTGCTGCAACTGCCCTTGTCTCCTTGGGCACTGATGCACAGCAAGTAACCCCCAAATTTAACGGGGTAGTCAAGTTGGATGTAAGGGATTCCAAACCCGATTGGGCACCCTATGTCCGCAAAAAAGCCCCGGCTGGTTCTCCCAACATTTTTTTCATTTTGTACGATGATACTGGACTAGGAGCATGGTCTCCTTATGGTGGTAGAATCAATATGCCAACTATGGACAAACTGGCAGCTGATGGTCTTACCTATACTCAATGGCATACCGTAGCACTTTGTTCACCAACCCGTTCTTGTATTAATACCGGCCGTAACCATAATTTGAACGGCATGGGTGCTATTACAGAAGGTGCCAACGGATTCCCAGGTTACTCTTGTCAATTACCTGCTGAAGCCGCTACCATGGCACAGATTTTAAACGATAATGGCTGGAGTACTTTTTGGCTGGGTAAGGATCACAACGTTCCTGAAACAGATTTATCTGCTGGGGCCAACAAAAGCCAATGGCCTTTGCAACAGGGATATGACCGTTTTTATGGGTTTATTGGTGGCGAAACCAACCAGTTTTATCCTGACTTAACGGAAGACAACCACGCCATTGAACAACCCTATGGCCCTGAGAAAGGATACCATCTTTCTAAAGATTTAGCAGACCAAGCAATTAAAATGATCTCTGATCAGAAATCTGCAAACCCTTCTAAGCCTTGGTTTATGTGGTATTGCCCTGGAGCTAACCACGCGCCTCACCAAGCCCCCAAGGATTATATTGCTAAATACAAGGGTAAATTTGACGATGGATATGACGCTTACCGCAAATGGGTGCTACCTCGTATGATTGCCAAAGGTATTTTACCAAAAGATACTAAGCTTACTGAGTTTAATCCAATGCCTGAAGATCAAGCGGTAGCCGCAGATTTTGTTAGACCATGGAATACTTTATCTGCTGATGAGAAAAAACTATTCTCTAGATTATGTGAAGTATATGCTGCATTTTCAGAATATACAGACGTTCAGATTGGACGCATCATTGACCACTTAAAAGCAACTGGTCAGTATGATAATACCGTTATCATGTATGCAGCAGATAATGGTGCATCTGGAGAAGGTAGTCCTAGTGGTTCTGTGAATGAGAACAAATTCTTTAACGGATATCCTGATGAGTTGAGCGAGAACATGAAACTAATCAATGAGTTGGGTGGACCAAATACCTACGAGCACTATCCAACAGGATGGGCCGCAGCTTTTTCTACGCCGTTTAAAATGTTCAAGCGTTATTCCAACTATTCTGGCGGTACCGCAGACCCTTTGGTCATTTCATGGCCTAAAGGAATCAAAACCAAAGGTGAAGTAAGACATCAATACCACCACGCGGTTGATATTGTTCCAACCATTTTGGAAATTGTAGGATTAGAAATGCCTAAAGTGTACAAGGGTGTTGTGCAATATCCTTTATCTGGTGTGTCCATGAAATATTCATTTGATGCAAAACCTGATGCGCCTACTCAAAAGCATGTACAATATTATACCATGCTAGGAACCAGAGCAATCTGGCAGGATGGCTGGAAAGCTGTTGCCGTGCACGCACCTTTATCAAGTAAAGGGCATTTTGATCAGGATAAATGGGAACTCTATCATACTGATGTAGATAGGGCAG
>JBEAPC010000228.1:0-24849 GCA_041164585.1 Bacteroidota bacterium | reverse complement strand
TTGGACAACCTTGGCTATACCCAACCAACAACTATTCAAGAAAGGGTTTTTGCTGTTGCTATGTCTGGCAAAGACGTTTGTGGCATAGCTCAGACCGGAACGGGTAAAACTTTTGCCTATTTGTTGCCTTTACTGAGATTATGGAAGTTTAATAAAGACAAAGATCCACAAATTCTGATCCTGGTTCCAACAAGAGAATTGGTTACCCAAGTGGTAGAGAATGTAAAAATGTTGACAGAATTTATGGGTGTGACCGTTGTTGGAGTGTATGGAGGAGTGAATATAAAAACACAAGTGTTGGCATTAGAAGGCGGGGCCGATGTAATAGTTGCTACTCCCGGAAGGTTATTTGACCTTGCTATGGCGGGTGCATTTAAACTGCGTACCATTAAGAAATTGGTGGTAGATGAAATGGATGAAATGCTCAATCTTGGTTTTAGAACCCAGTTAAAAAACATTATTGATCTTTTACCTGCCAGAAGGCAGAACCTACTTTTTTCTGCAACTATTACAGAAGACGTAGAAGCTTTAATGGAAACCTATTTTAATGAGCCTGTGAAAGTAGAAGCGGCTCCAACTGGAACGCCATTAGAGAATATTCAACAAACTGCTTTTTTGGTACCCAATTTTAATACCAAAGTAAACCTATTAGAATTATTGTTAGCAGAAGATGAGTCCATGAATAAAGTGCTCATTTTTACAGCTACTAAAAAATTGGCTGACCAGTTATTTGAAAGATTAGAGCCCCATTTTCCAGGATCAGCGGGAGTTATCCACTCAAATAAAGAACAGAACCACCGTTTTAATACAGTTAAACAGTTTAAAGAAGGGACGTATAGATTTATTATAGCTACAGATATTGTGGCTAGAGGTATTGATATTGCAGAAGTAACCCATGTGGTCAATTTTGATATGCCAGAAGTCCCCGAGCATTATATCCATAGAATTGGAAGAACGGGTAGGGCAGACAAAAAAGGAGAGTCAATTAGTTTTATTACAGAAAAAGACCTGCCATCGCAAACAGCTATTGAGGCATTGATGCAATACAAGATTCCCATGCGGAACTTGCCAGATAATGTAGAGATTTCTACAGAGTTAACAGACGATGAATTGCCCAAAGCAAATGTGCGAGTATTTATACCCAAACTTCCTAAAAAGGATGAGAATGCTGGGCCAGCTTTTCATGAAAAATCTGCCAAGAATTTAAGAACTAACCAGAAAGTTAGGTACAAAGACAAGATGCAAGCAAAATATGGTAAGCCTAAAAAACGTGCCCCCAAAAAATAAGTTATTGAATTAAATCTTTGGTCTTTGCTATAAGATCTGCTAGTCCTTTGCTGTCCATTTTTTCACTGATATTTTTTCTATGTGTTTTAATGGTCAACTCACTTAGGTATAATTCTTGGGCTATGTCTTTAGTAGTTTTACCAGCAACAATTAGGCGTACAATTTCAATCTCTCTTTTGGTGAGTTTTACTTTTTGTTTGCTTTCATCTGTATGTACTGTAGGTATAACAATATTAGGATCTACATAATTCTGTTCATTTATTAAATGGCCAATAGCTTCTTCCAAAATTTGCTTACCAGAAATTTTTAATACATAAGCATCTCCATTGAATTTTTTGATATCAAGACCTATATCCATGGGTTGATACATGGTTAAAATCATGATTTTCATATTGGGATACTCCGTTTTTAACCTTGGAATTAAATCCCTTCCATTAAAGGGAGGCATGTTAATATCAAGTAATAAAATGTCTATACTTTCGCGCTTTAAAAGCTCAAACATTTCTGTTACGGAACTTGTGATAAATGAAATATTTAATTCAGGTTTGCCTGAAAGCATATTTCCAATTCCTTCTGCAAATAGTAGGTGATCATCTACCAGTGCTATATTATATATTTTCATTCGAGCTCCAGTTGAATTCTATAGAAATGCTAAATCCTTCTCCTACAGTACTGCTAATCTGAAATCTACCATTTAGTAATTCAGTTAGTTTCTCAATGCTTTTTAAGCCTACACCTGCCAAGGGCTCATTCAGATTAAAGCCAATTCCATCGTCTTCTAAATAAATTGATACCAACTGATCTTCCACCATGATTTGTAAAAAAGCAGTTTTTGCATGACTATGTTTGATTAGGTTTTGTAACAGTTCTTGTGAGATTCTATAAATTAAAATAGCGAATTGGGTATTGTAAGTATCTCTTTTTCCTATCCACTCAAATGCAATATCTGTGGATCCCAATCTTTTAATTCTTTCAACAGTCTCCTCAATGGCTAAGTATAATCCCTTCTCCTCCAAAAGTATGGGAGATAAACGGTGACTCATAATTCTTACTTCATTACCTAGTTCAGTTATATGGCTAGCCAATTGTTCTCTTCCTGCTTCTGTAAGTGGCATCTGATCTGCCTCAAGTCTTAACAAACCCAGGTTTGCACCAATGTTGTCATGTAAAAGCGATGAAAATCGTTGCATTTCTTTTTCCTGAAATGCTACCGTACCAGAAAATAGTTGCTCTTGCTGTAGTCTATTTTTCTTGGCAAGATTTTCAGTTTCGTTTTGGAAGTATTTATATCTGAAACTAAGTGCAATGGACATGACGGTTAATTCCCAGATTAATCCCCAATAATTTGATTTTGAATTAAAAAAGTTATCTGGGATTAATTCGTTTTGATGCAAGCTGTATATAACAAAGAAAGCAGTGGTTCCCAGATAGGAAATGAGCGCAAAAATGCTGTATCTAATATTGCAATAGTAACAATAGGCTGCTTCAATTAATAAAGTCAAAAGTAACAAAGGGCCTAATACTTTATTTATTTGTAACCAAAGCCCTTGAATGGCATAATCCCCACTTGAAGCAGATATGATGGCTATTATATAAAGAGGAATATAGCATAGTAAGACCAGCTTATTAAAGTCTAATAATTTGGGCAGTTTGTTTTTAAGGTCCATTAAAAGATTAAAAAACAAAATCAGAGGAACAATGCCAAATGCAAGTGAGAATGGCCTTACAAGGTCATTGAAAGTAGGGATATTGGGGTAAAAGAGCTTATAAGACAACCCACTATCACCCAATAAATAAATAATCATACTTGCTTGTAAAATGGCGTACCATAAAAAAAGTTTAAGCTTAAGTAGGGATGCCAAAAATAAATTGAGTAAGAAAATAAAGAAAAATATACCTATCACCGTTCCCCAAACTAGGTTCTGTATTTGCAAAGCATTAGCATGAGCTTCTTTTGTTTGGAAATCTATGGGCATACTTAAATTGGTATAGCGCTTATCTGCAAGTATGAATAAGTCTGCTCCTGAAAAATCTACCCCTTTTATAGGAAAGACAAAATTTGTAACAGGGATAGTTCTTGAATTAAAAGGGAGATTGTCACCCGTTAAAATAAATGACTTTAGGGTTTGTCCTTTTAGCACAATCCAACACTTCAAAAAGTTTACATGTGGGTTATTAATACTTATATAATCAAAATCGCCCTGTAGTAAAATTTGGTTGATAGGTATTTTTAAAACCAATGTTTGGGAAAGTCTATTCAATTTTAGTTTAGAACCTTTAACTAAATGCCATTCAGCATCATTCAAAGTATTGATTTGAGATTCACTCATGTTAACAGAGGAAACCATGGTATAACTTAAACCAGAAACCAAATCTTTGATATTGGTTCCATTATAGTTTACCTGCAATTGTGCATTGCAAAAAAGGGCATTACCAATGAGGAATAATATAATCTGTAATTGTTTCAACAGCTTTAAAAATAACCAATTCTTCATGGGCTATGGTGTCTAGTCCATAAATACTCCTTTGTAGGTAGTATATAGAAAATTTATAACATCTCTTTTTTTTAGAAAACTTGCCATACTTTTTAGAAATTCATTGTATTTTGAATACAAAGCATTCATACTTAAATAATTAGCCATGAAATCAATTGCTACATTTTTACTCGCTACCATTAGTGGTGGAATCCTTTTTTTGTTACCCGTAGTGCTAGTTGTCATGATGTTGGGGAAAGCACATCAGATTATGGTTAAAATTTCAGGGCCTTTGGCTAATCTACTTCCAGATAGATTAATGGGTTTAGACGGCAGTATGATTCTTGCAGTCATCCTCTTAGTCTTTATATGCTTTTTTGCAGGGCTATTGATCAAGTCCAAAAGAGTAAAACAACAAATGGGGCGACTAGAAGATACATTATTTGTATACATCCCTGGATACTTGTTATTAAAATCCATTGCAGCTGATACTGTTGGAGAATCTGAAGCAACCGCATTAAAGCCAGTAGCGGTAAAAGATGGAGATGCCTGGAAAATTGGGTTTCTGGTTGAAGAGAAGGCTGGGCTATCAACCGTATTCATAGCCGACGCACCAAGGCATGATGCCGGTGAAGTATTGATATTCCCATCAGAATTGGTCAAGCGAATCAATGTTCCCAATAATAAAGTGATTCAAAGTCTCAAGAACTATGGAAAAGGGGCTATTGATTGGGTTAATAGTTGACCGATAATAATTCAACCTGGTAAAATGCAAAAAGCCACTCAAATGAGTGGCTTTTGCGGACCGGACGGGACTCGAACCCGCGACCTCCGCCGTGACAGGGCGGCATTCTAACCAACTGAACTACCGATCCGTTTCCTTAAAAATGCCCCAGGAGGGTTATTTTTCGGATGGCAAAGATAAGGGGAAACGGGTTTTACAAACAAATCTTTTCAAAAAAAAATTCAAACCTTATTTTTACCACCTGAATTGATCATTATGCCTCAATACCCAAATAGACAGTTTCTTGATTTTGAAAATCCTATCAAGGAAATATACGAGCAAATTGAAGACACAAAAAAGTTGGCTGAAAAGAATCCCAAGATAGATTACAGTGCTACATTGGAACAACTAGAAGCGTCTATTATTGAAAAACGCAAGGAAATTACAGCTTCCCTTACTGCTTGGCAACGCGTACAATTGAGTAGGCACCCAGACAGACCTTATACCATGAAATATATCCAGAACATGACCACCAATTTTGTGGAATTGCATGGAGACAGAAATGTAAAGGATGATAAAGCCATGGTGGGAGGGTTTGCAGACTTAAATGGCCAAACCGTCATGATCATTGGCCAACAGAAAGGAATCAACACCAAAATGCGTCAGTTACGAAATTTTGGTATGGCTAACCCAGAGGGATATAGAAAGGCTTTGCGCTTGATGCGTTTAGCAGAAAAATTTAATAAGCCTGTTATTTGTTTAATAGATACCCCCGGTGCATTTCCTGGCTTAGAAGCAGAAGAGCGTGGGCAGGGAGAAGCCATTGCTAGGAATATCTATGAAATGATTCGTTTAAAAGTGCCCATTGTCATTGTGATTATTGGTGAAGGTGCCAGTGGTGGAGCATTAGGTATTGGTGTAGGTGATAAAACCTTGATGATGGAGAATACTTGGTATACAGTGATTTCTCCTGAAAGCTGTAGTTCTATATTGTGGCGTAGCTGGGATAAAAAAGAAACTGCAGCCGAACAATTAAAACTTACACCAACTGATATGAAGGGTTTTGGGTTGGTAGATGAAATTGTACTTGAGCCAGATGGGGGAGCACATTGGGATTATGCAGCAGCTGCTGATATTCTAAAAACCTATATCATTAAAGCACTAGAAGAAGTGCAACACAAAGACCCTTTACAAAGGGTGAATGAAAGAATTGAAAAATATGGTCAAATGGGTTTCTGGGAAGATATACCAGCAAACGAATCACAAAACATTGAACAATAAAGCAACTACCAATAAATCTAACGCATGTCTTTAAAGAACATTTTACGTGGTACCGGAGTAGCAGTGATCACTCCATTCAAATCAAATTTTGAGATTGATTTTGACGCATTGGGAAAAGTAATTGACCATTTGATTGAAGAGAAAGTAGAGTACTTGGTAACACTGGGTACAACAGGAGAAACGCCCGTTTTAGACAAGCATGAAAAATTAGATATTGTTCAATTTACTTTTGATAGGGTAGCAGACCGTGTTCCTGTTGTGGTAGGTATTGGCGGAAATAATACCCATGAACTCATTCAAGACTTACAAAAATTTCCTTTGGATAAAGCTGCTGCCGTATTAAGTGCATCGCCTTATTATAATAAACCTTCACAAGAAGGCTTGTATTATCATTATAAAGCCATTGCAGAAGCTTCTCCCAAACCAGTGATCCTTTATAATGTTCCGGGAAGAACTGGCCGTAATATGTCTGCTGCAACCACTTTAAAGCTAGCCCATGAAGTTGCCAATATTGGAGGTATCAAGGAAGCCGGTGGCGATATGACCCAGTGTATGACCATTCTTAGAGACAAACCAGCAGATTTTCTGGTAGTGAGTGGAGATGATGCATTAGCCCTTCCACAATTGGCTTGCGGAATGGATGGTGTTATCAGCGTGGCCGCAAATGCTTTTCCTCATGCGTTTTCAGATATGGTTCGCAATTGCCTAATTGGCGATTTTGCATCAGCAAAAAACATCAATGATCAATTGATGGATGCTTATGATCTTATGTTCACAGAAAACAATCCTGCAGGTGTAAAAGCCTTTATGTTTGAACAGGGTTTAATTAGCAATCATTTGCGACTCCCCGTTGTTCCATTAAGCCATGGGGTTCATGAAAAGGTAAAAGCTTATTTAGGCAAATAGCATCTACAAGTTTTCAAAACATTTATGGTTGATCCAAATACTGGTTCAAAATAGTAGAGAACTGCTTGGGCGATTCTTCCATGGGTACATGCCCCACTGACTTGAAGATAGATAGTTGACTATTGGGAATGGCTTTTTGAAACAGATAAGCGTGTGCAACAGGAATGAGTTGATCTCCGTCTCCCCAAATAATCAAAGTAGGTGTTTTAATACCCGCAATTTTAGCCGATTCATTTTGAAAGCCCGCGCGCATCCTATCAATTAAAGCAGCCCTATTGCCTTCTCTGAGTGTCATTTTAAAATAAATATCCACCAGTGAATCACTGATTCTGGAATCGTCAACATATACGTCTTCCAAACTTTTTTTAACCAAAAATCTTGGGGTGACAAATTTGACAACCTGGTTTAGTACAGGTGTTTGGGCAATTTTAAAACCAATAGCCCCTTTTGATTTGGTTAGACTTGAAAACCCACTGGCATCAACCAAGACCAATTTGGCAACATTTTGAGGAAAGGCTAATGCATAATGCCATGCAATACCGCCACCTAATGAATTGCCAATGACAATGCATTTTTTTACTTGTAGTTTTTGGAGAAAGCTATCTACAAACTGGGTATAAAAATCAAAACTATAATCTCTTGTAGGATTGGGTCCTGTTAATCCAAATGCAGGAAGATCCATTCTGATAATACGGTGCTTGTCTTTTAAATGGTCTACCACACTATCCCAGGTTAGAAGAGAAGAAGATGTGCCATGTATTAAAACAATGGGAATAGTATCCTGGGTATTTCCTTCATCTCTATAATGAACATTCATACCCATCAAAGGAAGAAATTTGGAAGCGGGACTGGCATAGAGCAATTTCAATTTTTCTACAGGAATATCATTTCTATAAAAACACACACCAATTAAAAATAGCATGCCAAGAAAAAGGGCAAAAATGGCTAGCAGAATTTTTCCGAATTTTTTCATGAATAGGTATTGGATCTAAAAACGCTCAAAGTTAAATTACAACAAAAGACCTTTCAGAAATAGCAATGCCACACTGAAATAAATAATCAAACCAGTTACGTCTACCAAGGTAGCAACAAATGGTGCAGACGAAACCGCAGGGTCAGCGCCTAATTTTTTCAAAGCAATGGGTAACATAGAACCAGTAAGGGTACCCCAGAGTACCACACCCATTAAGCTAATCCCAACGGTAGCACCAATTTCAAACCAATGATCACCATAAATATTTGGAGCAACGCTATGCCAAACAGCTACACGGATAAAACCAATGATACCAAGTACAGACCCCAATAATACCCCACTTAACAATTCTCTTTTTAACACACGCCACCAGTCAGACAAATAGACATCGCCAACGGCCATTGCCTGAATAATTAGGGTAGATGCCTGAGAACCACTATTACCACCTGATGAAATAATCAACGGCACAAATAGCGCTAGTACCACTGCTTTGGCAATCTCGTCTTCAAAATAGCCCATGGCCGTAGCGGTTAACATTTCTCCCAAAAACAAGACCACCAACCAGCCAATTCTTTTTCTAAAGAGTTTTAAAAGCGGGATATCCAAATAGGGTTCATTTAAGGCTTCGGTACCCCCAATTTTTTGCATATCCTCACTGAACTCTTCATTGGCAACCCATAACATATCGTCAATGGTCACAATCCCCAAGAGAATATTATTATCATCTACCACGGGAAGGGCCACGCGGTTATTCATTTTAAAAATTTGGTTTGCGTGTTCTTGGTCATCATTAACCAATAAAGAAACCACGCGACCATCAAGAATGTCTGAGATTAATTTGTCTGGAGTAGCTAAGATGACATCTCTGATTCTAATATCATCTAATAATTCACCTTGTTCATTGATAATATAAATCACGTCAATGGTCTCAGAGCTTTTACCATATTTTCTAATGGTTCTAAACACATCAGCTACCGTATTATGTGCATAGACATACACGTAGTCAGGTGTCATCAACCTTCCCACGCTATCTTCCGGATAACCCAATAATGAAAGGGTAATCTTTCTTTCTTCTGGGTCTAATAACTTAATCAGGTCCCTTATCACCGCTTTGGGCAGTTCTTCTAAAAAGTCTGTACGGTCATCAGCAGGGAGTTCATTCAACAGCTCTGCAGTTTTGGCCGTAGGAAGCTCTTTAACAATGTCTTTTTGTTGAGAGATGTCTAAGATCTTAAAAACCGATGCTGCCCTGTTAATGGCCATATTGGCCACAATTTGGGATTCGTATTCAGGATAGTCATTGATCAGTTCTGCCACGTCACTGATATTCTGATCATTCAGGAATTCCTGAATGGCCAGTTTGTCTTCCGTAGCAATCAATTGCTCAAAGACTTCCTTAATATCCGGCTGTTCCATTTCTAAAGACATGGCTGCAATTTAGCCATTAGAGTTTAGGCAAGAAAAAATAATGCCGGCTCAATTAAGCAGTTCGGCTTAATTTTCGCTCATGATTTTACCCATTTTGGCCATCGCACCCTCAAAAGAAAGGGGTAGGGGCGTATTTGCCACTGAAGCCATTGAAGCCCAAACCATTCTAGAAATTTCTCCCGTATTGGTGCTTTCTATGGAAGACAGGAAGAAAGCGGAAGAGACTTTACTCTACAATTATATTTTTGAATGGGGTGAAGGGCATGAACTTGGGGCATTGGGCATGGGCTATATTTCTATCTATAATCATTCCTATCAACCTAATTGTAGCTATCAAATGGATTTTGATAATGAATTAATGACCATTACAGCCATTCATGATATTGTAGCCGGAGAAGAGCTCTTCATCAATTATAATGCAGACCCAGAAGACCAATCACCTATTTGGTTTGAAGCAGAGTAGGGTTATTTCCAATAATCGTATCCCATTAGTTTGGCCAATTCTAGTCTAGAAAGGCATAACTGGTATTGGTATTGCAATCGGCTTAACTCTGCTCTTTGTACATTGGTACTAGCATTGGTTAATTCCAAATTGGTACCCACACCATTTTTAAATCGAATAGCAGCCAGTTGTTGTGCGTACTTGGTTTGGTCAATTTGAGATTGGGTATTGGCAATTCTTTCCAAATTGGTTTGAATATCCGTTAAGGCTTGCGCGATGTCTTTTTTATAACCAGCGTTCAATGATTGCAAGGCCAGTTCCTGCTGTTGTACCATTCTTTCTTGCAACTTGATCTGTTGTTTGGTTCTGCCACCAGTATAGATGGGGACATTCAAACTAACACCAGCAACACCATTGAGTTGAAAATTATAGATATCTGGTAAGTAACCATTTTTAAATCCTACTCCTCCGTTCAAATTGATAGAGGGTTTGTCTTGAAGTTTAGCAATGGCAATATCTCCAGCAGCTTGACTAATCCTGTCTTTGGCCAATTTAAAATCTAAATTATGGCCAATTGATGCATCCAAAGCAGCCGCCGCATTGGCTACTTGTACTGCAAAGTCAAATTGATTTCCATTGGTAGTATTGGCACCAGTGGTATAGTTTAATAGGTTGATTTGTTTTTGTAAACCGTTACGCAAATCAGCCTTTCTGTTGATTTCATTGTCAATGCTTGCTTGTATATTAAGCAGGTCAATTTTGAGTGCTTCACCGTCTTTGATTTTTGACAGTACTATCTTTTTGTTCTCTTCTAAAAATTGTAATACAGAATCCTGTATGCTAATGGCTTTTTGTAAATAGACTAGGTTATAATAGATAGTAGCAACCTGATTAGCTAGTTGAGACTTGACCAATTCCATATTGTCTTTGGCCAATTGCAAATCGGTTTTCGCTTTCTCAATATTGGCTTTTAACCTGCCAAAATCAACCAACACATAATTAGCATTAACGGTTGCATTGTAATTGTGATTGGGAAAGAATTTTACTTCTTGGTTGCCTCCAGAAATGGGGAGTGTGGCCTTAGAAACTGGGGCTAAATAACTATAACCAGCACTAGCTCCAACAAATGGATTGGCACCCAAACGGCTTAGTTCCATCTTGTCTTCTGCAGTAACAATTAAGTTCTCTGCTTCTTTTAATTTAGGAAAATAGCCAAAGGATTGGTTAATGAGTTGTTTGAGTTCGGCGTTTACCTGCACCTGTGCCATGGTTCCCTGTTGGAATACTAGGATTAGAAATACGGTAATTAGAATTTTATACATGCGTTTTGTTTTAATCAGTTGTTAGGTTTGACATCAATGTGCTTCAGAGGCGGCTTTCATAGCAGCCGCTAACTCTTCCGGTGTTTTCTTTTTTACTCTTAAGAAAAAGATTAATGGGAGTACAATTAAAAAGAAAATACCAATTAGTCTAAATGTGTCTAAATAAGCCAGAAAATAAGATTGTCTTTCTACCGAAGCATTCATTATGGTCAATGCTTTGGTATTTGCCACAGCAGCAATATCGCCGGAACGGCTCATGATATTACCAGCCATGGCAGAAGCTTGTTCAGCACCATTTTGCATATTGCTTACAAGGTCAGATCTATGTTGGGCATATTGTCTGGATACATAGTTGTTAGCTACTGCAATTCCAAATGCGCCACCCAATTGCCGGATCATATTATTGAGTCCAATGCCCGTTGCATAGTCTTTTGGATGCAAGCCTGCTACGGCTTGATTGATTAAGGGTAATTGACTCATGGCTATGCCCAATGCCCTGATGACAAATAACCAGAAGAGGTCAGCTTTTCCAATGTCTAAACTGACTTTTGAGCTTAAAAAAGCATAGATAGTGAATAAGATAAAGCCAATGGCAATAAATGGTAAAGGTGGTACGCCCTTGCTCAACATGATTCCCATAATGGGCATGGCAATGACACCAAAGAGGGTGGGAGCTAATAGGGCTAGACCTGTTTCATAGGGTGTAAAACCCAAGACCCTTTGTGCCAAAACAGGATATACAAATACAGAAGTAAACAAACCAAAACCAGCTACAAAAGTAAAAATGGTTGTGACCCCTAGATTCCTATTTCCCAGTAATCGAATATTAACAGCAGGTTGTTTTACTTTTAATTCTTGCCATATAAATAATCCAAGACTCATAGCAGCTACCATGGAACAAATTCTAATGGCTTCGCTATTAAACCAATCTTCGCTTTCCCCCCTTTCTAATACAAATTGCAAACAACTAATCCCAGCCATGAGCAAGCCAATACCCACATAGTCAATATTGATCTTGTCTTTATTTTTTCCTTCTCCCTCTTTTTGTTCAATGAAAATAAAAGAAAGGGTAGTGGCAATTATACCAATGGGAATATTCACCAAGAAAATCAGTGGCCAACTAAAATGTTCCATCAAATAGCCACCCAGCGTTGGTCCAAGGGTAGGGCCCAATACTATCCCCATTCCAAATAAACCTGCTGCTTTACCCCTGTCCTTGGGTTCAAATGCGTCAAACAAAATGGATTGGGAAGTTGACAATAATGCCCCACCACCAATCCCTTGAATAAAACGCCAGATCACCAATTCTAATAATCCATTAGACTGGCCACACATATAGGAGGCCAGGGTAAAAAGGATCATGGAAACTATATAATAATTCTTTCTACCAAAATAGTCGGCCAAGAAACCTGTAAGAGGAATAATAATCACGTTTGCTATGGCATAGGATGTAATCACCCAGCTTACGTCTTCAATGTTAACGCCCAAGCTGCCGCTCATATCAGTTAAAGCCACGTTGACAATAGAAGTGTCTACCAATTCCATTACAGCTGCAGCAATGGTAGTGATGACAATAATGGCTTGTGCAAATCCTTTTGGAGCTGCCATAGAAAAATTATTTAGTAGGGGCTACAATGGATATACTCAATCCCGCACGTAATAGTTCACGGTGTTTGTTCAAGTCATCAATCCAAATTTTAACGGGAACACGTTGTGTTACTTTAACAAAATTGCCACTGCTATTATCGGGAGGAAGTAGTGCAAATTTGGCACCAGTGGCTTCACTCAAAGATGCTACCGTACCTATAAGTTCAAGGTCTGGATAAGCATCCATTTTTAAAGCAACTTTTTTACCAGGCGTTAATGCATACAATTGGTTCTCTTTAAAATTGCCCACCACCCAATAGGTACTGTCATTCACAATAGAAAACATAGGAGTTCCTGCTTGAACAAATTGTCCTGTACTAATGGTTTTCTTGCCAATCTTGCCACCCTGTGGTGCATAGATTTTGGTATAGGAAATTTTCAATTGTTGTTGGTTAATCCTAGATTGTTTCACAGCCATAATGGCTTCCGCTTTTTTTACATTGGATTCCAAAACAGCAATTCTACTTTGGGCGGCAGATAAGTCATTGTGGCTATTGTCTAATATTTTGCCAGCATTTTCTACTGCAAATTTGCTATCGTCTAATTGTTTACGTGTAATGGCTTCACTATTGTATAGGTTCTGATCCCTTTGCAAATCATCCTGGGCTTTTTTCTTTCTCAATTCACTAATGTCTATATTGCCTTTATTAACTTTTAAAGAGACAATGGCATTATTTAAAGCAGCCTTAGCATTTACAATATCTGTTTCTGCCTGTGCAAAATCAGCCTGCATTTCTTGCAATTGTTGTTGCAATTCTGCGTCATCCAATTCTACCAATAAGTCACCTGCTTTAACACTGTCATAATCCTTTACCGCTATGGATTTTACATAACCAGCAACACGTGGTAATACGGGTGTGATTTGTGTTTCAATCTGAGCATTGTCAGTTGTTTCATGCGTCAAAACAAAATGTATTTTTTGGTAACCAAAATAGCCTGCTACCAGTAAAATCAAGCCAACAATGATGAATTTTACGGGGCTTTTTTGCTTTTTTGTGTTTGTTTGTTCCATGGGTTAAGTTTAAATGTCTTTTTCTATGAGTAGTTGCGTGTGAATCATTTGTTTCAAATGCTGAATCAGTCTTTTCTTGAATTGAGGGTCTTGATAAGGATTGTTATCAGAATCTTTGTTCATGAGCATATTGCACAAGGTTCTGGATTGCATGACTTGGTTGATGGTACCAATGATAGAGGAAAAAACCAAGGGCGGGTCCACTTTTCTAAATAGCTTTTTGCTTATTCCTTTTTCAATAATGGCAACTACATTTTGGGTATTCTTTGCAAAAAGACTAATCACATTTTGATGAAGTGCTTCTCTTTGAGAAACCAACAGCTCCTGTTGCAATACGCGATGGAATTCCGGCTGTGACAAAAATCTGGCAACATAATCTTCTATAATTTGGTCCAGTTTCTCTATTTCTGTTAGAGATTGATCAGCCTCCACTGCTTCAATTCTGTTGCGCATATAGCTGGCTTTATGCTCCAGCAAGGTTTCAAACAATTTTTCTTTGCTGCCAAAATAGTAGTTGATCATGGCAATATTTACATCGGCCCGTTGGGCCAATTGGCGTATGGAAGTTCCTTCAAAGCCATTGGTGGCAAATAATTCCACTGCCACTTCCATAATATGTTCTTTTTTATCGTTGATCATAATAAATGAATGCTGTGCAAATATGGGTATTAATTAGAATTTAAACAAACGTTTAATTGAATTTTAAACTTAACAATGATCAATTAGCATGTTTGTTAACTTAGTTGATTGAGCCAAAATCAAAACAAGCAATTGAAATCAAAACAATTTGGGGACGATTTTTTATGGGGAGTTGCCATTTCTGCTGCTCAAAATGAAGGCGCCCCGTCAACTGATGGTAGGGGAGCTTCAATATGGGATGTCTTTTCAAGAAGACAAGGTAAAATTAAAGCGGGGGCAAAACCGTTTCCATCCACTGAATTTTATGTTAGGTATAAAAATGACCTATTATTGGCAAAAGCCTTAGGATTTAAAGTATTTAGATTTTCAATTTCTTGGAGCAGGATTTTGCCTGATGGAATTGGTAAAATCAATAAAGAAGGAGTTTTGTTTTATCATAGATTGTTAGATGAGTGTCATGTACTGGGATTAAAACCATATGTAACACTATATCATTGGGACCTACCTCAAGAACTTCAAAAAAATGGTGGATGGGCAAGTCATCAAATGCAAAAATGGTTTCTAAAATTTGTTCAGGTATGTCTTACAAATTTTGGAGACAAAGTGGAGGATTGGATTGTCTTAAATGAGCCAATGGGTTTTACCTCTCTTGGATATGCATTGGGTAAACATGCACCTGGCAAAACTTCTATCCCTGATTTTTATAGTGCAGTTCATAATGCATTAATTTGTCAAGCAGAAGGTGGCAGAATGATTAGGGCACACAATTCTAAAGCTCATATTGGAAATGCCTTTTCCTGCAGTGAGGTAATGCCATTTAGTCAAAAAGTTGAAGATATTCAAGCCGCTAATAGACTTGATATTTTGCTAAACAGGTTATTTATTGAACCCGCTTTAGGTAGAGGATACCCTCAAGATGATAATTTTGCTTTTTTAGAAAAAATGCAAATACATAATAAGGCCTGGCGATATACAGATCAAATGACTTTCAATTTTGATTTTGTAGGTATTCAAAATTATTTCAGTCTAACGGTCAAATCTAATCCACTGATTCCATATTTGGGGTTGT
Source organism: Bacteroidota bacterium (assembly GCA_041164585.1). GTDB lineage: Bacteria > Bacteroidota > Bacteroidia > Chitinophagales > Chitinophagaceae > Sediminibacterium. The sequence goes on along the minus strand of JBEAPC010000228.1, from coordinate 9,645 downwards.
CAGAAGTCAAAGCTTCTACTAGAAAAGTGCCTCACACGGATTTGGGATGGGAAGTGAATGCCGATAGCTTCTATAGGATGTTGAAAAGGTATTGGCTATATGGGTCAGTTAAAGAAATTATTGTCACTGAAGGTGGAGCTTATTATCAGGATCATTTGGTGAATGGGGTAATTGATGATCAAAAAAGAATTCAATATTTTAAAGCGTATTTGCAGGCTTTATTAAAAGCAAAACAGGAGGGGGTTAATGTAAAAGGATATTTTGCTTGGACATTAACAGATAATTTTGAATGGGCAGAGGGTTATCATGCAAGATTTGGACTAATTCATGTTGATTTCTTGACCCAGTTAAGAACAATCAAAAATTCTGGATATTGGTTCAGGGATGACTTATTTAAAGAGTAGTAATTTTATGTAAGTTTGATGAAACCCTAACAAACTATGTATTATAAACTATTACTCTTCTCTTTATGTATACTAATTTTTGGTGCTAGTAAGGCTCAAGATCTTCATGTAATTCCAGCATTTACCGGGTATGCTACACCTGCCGAGTCTTGGAGTAGCAAGTTGTTTGATCCACTAAAAGGTGTAAGCAATTGGACCAATTTGCAACAACAACTAGCATACCATTTCTACCTTAAAAAAACGGGTTCCTTGGAACTATCTATGCAAGTAAGGAATCCTGAAGGGGCATCTCAGCTGCAAGTGCTGTTTGACAAACAGGCATTTACGGTAAACGTTCCCAAATCTGACAAATTTGTTTTGGTTAAACTTGGTAAAGTATCCGTCAAGGATACAGGCTTTCATGTAATCAACATAAAAGGCTTGCGTAAATCAGGTAAATCCATTGCTGAGATAGCTGGTATAGTTTGCAAAGGTCCTGCAACTGAGGGTATACATTTTAATCAAAAAGAACGTAGAAATGCGGCATCTGTTCATTTACGTTATCCCATTTCAGATACCACAAGTGTGATTGCTTTTTACAATGAACTAATGGTTCCAGCTGGGGCAGATCATATACATAGTTATTATATGGCTAATGGATTTGCTAGGGGTTATTTTGGTATTCAGGTAAACAGTGAAAAGGAGCGGAGGATTATTTTTTCCATTTGGGATGCGGGTAATGAAGCAGTAGACAGGGGAAAAGTGGCAGATAGTAATCGAGTTCAGTTATTAGCCAAAGGCGATGGGGTTGTAGCAAATGATTTTGGTAATGAAGGTACTGGTGGTCACAGCCATTGGGTATATCCTTGGAAAGCTGGTCAGACTTACAAATTTTTGGTAACAGCCTTAGCCGATAGTGCTTCAAATACTACTATCTATTCAGGATATTGTTTTTTACCAGATGTACAACAATGGAAATTGATTGCAGCTTTTAAAGCCCCCAAAGATGGAAAATGGTTAAGAAACCTCTATTCTTTTAATGAAAACTTTGTGGGAGTAAATGGTCAATTACAAAGAAGGGCTCATTTTGGCAATCAATGGATTCAAAGAGAAAATGGAAGCTGGCAGGAGTTAACCAATGCTAGTTTCTCTTATGACGCTACTGGTAAGGCCGGAGATAGAATTGACTATGGTGCTGGGGTGCAAGACGGTCAATTTTATTTATGGAATGGTGGATTTGAAACCCCTACTGCTGTTTATGGTCAAACATTTTCGCGTCCTTCATTAAAAACAAGACCCAATATTGATTGGAGTAAGAATGCAGATAGTGCGGTTCAAATGGCAAAGGACTATGAACAATTAAACAAATCCATACAAGCTAAGACCATTGATACTACTGGAAGCATAGATGGTATTTATTACAAAATCTTGAAGGAAGGAACCGGGGCATTTGTAAATACAACAGATACCGTCAGCATTTTTTACAAAGGATGGCTGTTTAAAGATGGATTGGTATTTGACCAAACCAAGGATAAACCGGCTAATTTTCCCTTAAAAAGGTTGATCAAAGGATGGCAATTGGGTTTGCAAGCTTGTAAAGTAGGCGGCAAAATCAGACTCTATATTCCTTCTGTTTTGGCTTATGGGATGAGAACTAGGAGTAAGGATATTGCCCCCAATAAAATCTTGGTTTTTGACATTGAAGTACTATCGGCAAAAAAATAAAACAGATTCATCATAACCATTTTTTTGTACATTTATAAAGGAATTGAAAATCATATTATACTTTTCAAATCAAGAAAATGTCTCAGTCAAAAATGCCCTTCCCAAATATATTGGTTGTAGAAGATGATGCTTTTATCCAAGCCATTTTGAACCAAACACTTAGTGAACATTTTTCTGTAACCTTATTTACAGATGGAATGGATGCGTTTAATTATTTACAAAGTGGCAATGTGCCAGATTTGATTTTGTCAGATTTAAACATTCCGGGGTTAAGCGGTATGGAATTATTAATCCAAGTAAGAAATAGTGGGTTCTTTAGTTCTATTCCATTGATCATTCTTTCTGGTAAAGAAGATACAGATACTAGGATTCGATGTTTAGAAGCAGGAGCAGATGATTATTTGATAAAGCCTTTTAATCCCCGAGAACTAGACGCCAGAATTAAGAACATCCTTAGAAGAATGGGCAAATACTAAACTAGCCGAGCATGTCGCAAGCAATTATAGCCGTGGTCAATGCAGACCAAGCCACCAAAAAATTCTTAGAAAGCTGCCATTTTAATGGTTTGCCCCTTCAGTTTTTTGCCAATGGGTTGGATTTGAGCAATGCCTGGTTAGAGAAAGATTTAGATATAGTAGCCATTATTTCCCAGTCTGAAATCATGGGAGCTTCTGGCATTTCTTTATTGGAGGCACTAAGAAATAAAAAGTTCTCCTCAGTTCCTTTTTTCTTGTTAACGGGACCTGTGAAAGAAAACCTACTGCGCTTTAGTTTGAAAGCTGGTGTTACTGACGTCTTTGTTACACCTTATGATGCTAATAGAATTGCCATCAGGGTCAATTTTGTGATTGAGAACTGGGATAGAATTAATACCAATCAACAATCCAATAATCATAAGCCTTATCAAACCCCATTTATCAAAAGGGTCTTTGATATTTGTTTTGCTTCCGTTGTTTTACTCTTACTTTCCCCCATATTATTATTGGTCATTATTGCTGTAAGGATGGAATCTAAAGGGCCGGTATTTTACTATTCCCTTAGAGTTGGAACGGGATATCGGATTTTTAAATTCTTTAAGTTTAGGTCAATGTATGTGAATGCAGACCAACGCTTAAAAGACCTAAAACACTTGAACCAATACAATGCGGGAGCAACGGAGGTGGAATCTAAGACTGATACTGCACCTGTTCTTTGTGATGAGTGTTTGGCTAGAGGTTCCAAGTGTCAAATGCCAGTATATGCCGATAATAATTCTTGGTGTGAAAAAGAATACACCGTCTTCAAACGCGCTACTGCCAACTCTGCTTTTATCAAAATCAAAGATGATCCACGTGTTACCAAAGTGGGTAAGATTTTGCGCAATACCAGTATTGACGAATTGCCCCAATTGGTGAATGTATTAATTGGAGATATGAGCATTGTTGGGAATAGACCCTTGCCACTCTATGAAGCTGAGAAATTAACTACTGATAAATACGCATTGCGTTTTATGGCGCCAGCGGGCATTACCGGACTATGGCAGGTAATGAAAAGGGGTAAGGGTGAAATGTCTGAAGAAGAACGTTTGATGCTAGACAATAACTACGCACAAAACCATTCTTTCTTATACGATATTGGTTTGATTCTTAAAACCATTCCAGCCCTTTTCCAAAAGGAGAGCGTTTAATTTATTTTTTCAAAAATTTCAGACAAACTGGATTGGGAATTTTCAAGTTATTGCCAGTATGTTTTAGTAAACCCGTTTTGGCATCTCTGTGAAAGATCTCCACATTACTGGTAAGTTGATTGGCAACCAATAAGAAATTGCCAGATGGGTCAATGGTAAAATTTCTTGGGCCTTCGCCTCTTGTAGATTCATATCCCAAAGCAGTTAATTTGCCCGTGCTAGCATCCACACTAAAAATGGCAATATTGTTTTCTTTACCCCTGTTGGACGCATATAAAAATTTGCTATCAGCAGAAAGATGGATATCGGCATTGCCAGGCTGCCCTTGATAATCGCTTGGGTGTGTGGCAATTCTTTGGACAAATTGAGTAGTACCATTCTGATAACGATGTACGGATACCATGCCGCTCATTTCTTCTGTTACATACACGTATTTACCATTGGGTGAAAAATCCAAATGCCTTGGTCCGCTTCCTGGTTCAATAGCAATAAATGGTTGTGCCGCAGGAGTTAATGGTTGTTTTGCATATTGGTTAAACTGGTACATATTTACCTTGTCTGTTCCCAAATCTGGGGTAAGCAGGTATTTTTCATCGGGTGAAAGAAATACAGAATGTACGTGTGCTCTTTCTTGTCTGGCAGGATTGGTTCCCTTTCCCTCATGCACAATATGTTGGGTAAATGCGCCAATACTACCGTTTGTATTAACAGGAAGTGCGGCCAAACTTCCTCCGCTATAATTGGCGGTTAATACCCATTTGCTGTTTTTACTGATAGAAATATGACAGGGGTTTTCGCTGCCACTTGAGGTTTGGTTGATGAATTTTAGCCTCCCAGTGGATGGATCAAATGCATAAGCGCTAATCAACCCTGCTTGATTTCTACTCACTTCATTTACTGCATATATAAATTTGCCATTGGGTGCAATGGTCAAAAAAGAAGGATTGGCGGAACTGTCTGTATTGCTGACCCACTCAGCTTTTCCTGTTTTGGTATTGAAATGGTATACATAAATTCCTTTGCTAGCCCCAGATGTATAAGTGCCCACAAATAAATAATAATCTTGCGCAAAAACTAGAATAGAAAAGAAACAAGCAAATAGGGATAATAACCATTTCATATGCAATCGTTTAGATTGGAAAGATAAAGCAGAACCAGTAAAAACAAATGATTGCCCTAACTTTATTGGGATGAACCATTTAAAAAATAAGCGCTGGTTACTGTTGACTTTAATACTCGGTAGTCTACTGGCATGTAAATCCAAACCCATGCAATCTTCTGAGAAAACCTATGCGTTTAGATTAAAACCTGGTCAGGACCTAAAAACGTCTCTAGATAGTTTTGTTCAGACTCATCAGTTAGAAGCGGCCTGGATTCAAACAGCAGTGGGTAGTTTAACGGATTATCATATTCGCTTTGCCAATCAGCCCAATGGTGCCAAAGACAGTGGACATTTTGAAATAGTGAGCCTAGTAGGTACACTTTCTATCAATGGCTCGCATATTCATATGGCCGTTTCTGATAGCACTGGAAAAACTATTGGAGGGCATTTACTAGAAGGGAATAAGATTTATACCACTGCAGAAATTGTCATTGGTAGTAGTAAAGCCTTTCAATTTAAAAGGGAAGAGGATGGAACAACTCCTTGGAAAGAATTACAAGTAAAAGAATTAATCAAAGAACAATAACTCATTCAAATAAAAATCCCGGTTACCATTGGCAACCGGGATTTTAATGATTCCCCATTGGAGAATGTATTTCTGTGGCTAATTATTTAGCATTCTTAACGTATTTATCCAACCATTGGTTTTGTTCCCATAACATATGCAACAAGTTTTCTTTGCCACGATAGCTATGTGCTTCATAGGGTAGGAATACAAAACGTACTGTACCTCCATGACCTTTCACAGCATTGTACAAACGTTCACTGTTAATGGGGAATGTGCCTGGATTGTCATCACTATCACCATGTATTAATAAGATTGGTGTCTTGATATTGTTGGCATAGCTAAACGGACTCATTTCAAAATAGAGTTGTGGTGCTTGCCAATAAGTACGGTCTTCATTTTGGAATCCAAATGGCGTAAGGGTTCTGTTATAAGCACCACTACGAGCAATACCTGCTTTGAACAAACTAGTATGTGCAAGCAAATTAGCAGTCATGAAGGCACCATAACTATGTCCGCCAACAGCCACACGTTTTCTATCACCAACACCAAGGTCAGCTAATTTATTAATGGCAGCTTCTGCATTCATTTGCAACTGGGCCACAAAATTGTCATTGGGTTTTTTGTCTGCACTGGCAGCCACAATGGGAAACTCTGCATTGTCTAATACGGCAAATCCTTGGGTTACATAGAAAATAGGAGATGCCCAGCTAATGGTGGTAAACTTAGATTGAGAACCCCTTACTTGAGCAGCATCAGCAGCACTATTAAACTCTCTAGGGTAGGCCCACATGAGAACAGGAAGTAAGCCGTCTTTTTCTTTGTTATATCCTTTTGGCAAATAAAGATCACCGGTTAGGTCTACACCATCTGCTCTTTTATAAGAGATCTTTTGTTTGGTAACGCCATCCAATTGAGGATAGGGATTGCTAAAGCTGGTCAAAGGTTGGTCAGCTATGCGAAGCATTAGGTTTTTCAAATAGTAATTGGGTACTTCTTTTTGAGCTTCCTTTCTAGTAATCAACACCAATTTATTGGCATCCAATACTTCCGCAACAAATTCATAACTACCCTCAGCACAACGCCAGATAATTTCATTCTGTTTGCTGCTTAGGTCAAATTTAGCCAAGAAAGGAAGGTCACCTTTGGCAGATGAACCCGTGGTATTGTTCATCAACAGTTTTTTACCATTTTCTATGGTTTGAATCACTTGTCTGCCAAAAGCATTCTTGGTAGTAACAGGCGTGCCTGGATCATTGTAAGCATCTGTTTGGTTGCGTTCAAACAAGAGTTCCAAACTATTGGTACTGCTATTGAATCGGCTAACCCTACGCATTTGGCGGGTTCTTGAATTCTCTTGTACCAATGCTAGGGTAGCATCGCCCCAGCTAGTTCCTGCATAACGGAATTTAGTTTTGAAGAGTTCTTTAGCGGTTCCCGTAAAAGGTGCGCTTAGTGCATATACCGCATCGTGGTATTCCACTTTGTTTTTTATCAAACCAGAATCTAGAGGCATGGCCCAAGTAATAGTGGCTGCTTCGTCATCTCTCCAGTCAAATGCACGTGGTACATTTTGGGTATTGTCATAACCAGATGGGGTTCCTTCACTTGAAGGTAATTCTGCTAATACTTTCACCGTTGTTCCTTTTAAGTCAGAGATACTTAAAGTAGAAGGGAATCCTTGAGCAGTTACCAAATAGGAAAATGGTTTGCGAATGGTTCTTTGTAATAGGTATTTTTTATCTGGAGACAAAGTAAAAGAAGACAGAAGGCCAGGTTTGCCTATAGCTGTTTCAACGCCATTTTTGTTTTGAATCAATTGTGATGTGGCATAGAATTCAAACAATTGTTCGTCATAAGGGCTTTTGATCAAGTCTTGGAAAGTAGCACTGGGTGCAGCTTTGCCTAAGTTTTGTTGAATAGTTGGTCCCTTGGGAGTAATGGATTTTTTGGGTGCAGCTGCAGCGCTTTGGGTAGTGGCTTTGTACAAAATGGTATTGTCATCCAACCAAGTAAAAGCATTTCCCAAAACAGTATTCACTGCTTTTTTATTGATTTTGCTAGCTTTTTGGGTAGCTACATCAATCACATACAAGTCAACACCAGTAGCAGTGGTATTGGTAAAAGCAATCTTGGTTTCAGATGGGTTCCAAGAAGGAAAGCCCCCCAATAGATTGGCAGGTAAACCACTCACTTTAAATTCTTGATTGGTCTTAATATTTTTCAACATGAAATTGTTGATATAAGAACCTCTGCTTGGTGAGAAGTTATTTGGATTTAATCTTAGGCCTGCAATCCTTAGTTCAGGTTGACCCAGTTCTTCAACGGTAGGGTAAGAATTGCGCTCGCTAAGTAGCATCCAACTGGCATTGCCATTGATGCTCACGCCAGGAGTTGGCTTGGCTAATAAAAGATCTGCAATGTCTTTTGGCGGAGTCTGGTAACTAGCTGCGTCCTGCGCCAATAGCCCTGTTCCAAGCAGTAGGAAGCATAGGGCAGTTAATAATTGTTTGGTATTGCTCATAGTTAAAGTTTTAAAAGTTATTGATAGACCCTTACAAAATCAATTTCCATACGTTTTGGAAAAACCTTTTCGTCAACGCCTTTGGCGCCACCCCAATTTCCTCCAACGGCAAGATTGAGTAGCAAATGAAAGGGTTGGTCAAATGGCCAAGCCGTTTTATCTGAATGCTCATTTTTATAAGTGAAATAATAGTTGTTATCCATGCCAATTTTAATGGTCTCTGCATCCCATTCTAATTGATAGGTATGAAATGCTTGACTAATGTCTTTAACCGTAATGATACCCGCTTTTTGGGTTCCAATCATGTGGTTGTATTTCTTGGTATGGATAGTGCCGTGTAAAACACCTTGGTCATAACCCACATGTTCCATAATATCAATCTCGCCATCATCAGGCCATTTCAGTGGTTTGGTAGAAGCTAGCATCCAGATAGCAGGCCAAGTGCCTAACCCGTCCGGAATTTTTGCCCTAATTTCTAATTTACCATAGGTCCAATCACCCTTACCCTTGGTTACCAATCGCGCAGAGCTATAGTTGTTCTTACCAATATTTTCTTTGAGGGCTTCAATAATCAAATGACCATTTTCTACACGAGCATTTTTTTGTTGTTGGTAGGTATAGTACTGTAATTCATTATTGCCCCAGCCATGGCCTCCAGTGTCATAATTCCATTTTTTGGGATCAGGAAGACCTTTGTAATTGAATTCATCACTCCAAACCAATTTTCTGGTTTTTTGAGCTGCGCTTGTTAGGCAAAGGGAAAACAGGCCAAGACCTATTAGTAGTACTCGAAACATGCAATTTGGTTTTACGTTTGGAAGTTAACCATAAATCAAATTCAATGTTTGTTCTATTGACAAATGCTGTTCAGAACTTTGCAAGCTTTCAAAAACGGTAGAAATAAATTTGCCGTTAAAGGGATATCCCATTATTTTTGTGGAATAATGAAGCCAGTTACACATAACCACCATCATCATTACTTACCCAAGGGGTAGGCTGTTGGTGTTTTGTGTTCATATAAAACATTGAAAAGCTTACCCTAGGGTAGGCTTTTTTATTTTCACCCTATGGGGATATTAAAATAGCGTTTATGACAGCAAGTAACAATGAAACACAGAAATTAAGGTTGGCCATTCAGAAAAGCGGCCGACTCCATGATGATTCCATGAGATTATTAAAAGAATGTGGGATTGATATCAGCAATGGGGTCAATAAATTGAAGGCAGAAGCCAGTAATTTTCCCATTGAAGTCTTTTTTCTAAGGGATGACGATATTCCTCAGTATGTAGAAGACGGCGTGGCCGATATTGGTTTTGTGGGTGAAAACGTGGTCTATGAGAAAAACAAGCAGGTAAAAGTGGGCGAGAAACTGGGCTTTGGCAAATGCCGACTCTGTATTGCTATTCGTAAGGGAGAATCATACACAGGTCCACAGTTTTTAGACAATAAGAGAATTGCCACCAGTTATCCGGTATTGGTAAAACAGTATTTGAACAAAAATCAGGTAAATGGAGAAATCCATGAGATCAGTGGTTCTGTAGAAATTGCGCCGGGTATAGGCTTGGCCGATGCTATCTGCGACCTAGTGAGTAGTGGTTCAACCCTGTTTATGAATGGGTTAAAAGAAGTAGAAACCATTTTGGAATCACAGGCGGTTTTGATCCAGAACCTACAATTAAC
>JBEAPC010000227.1:0-3692 GCA_041164585.1 Bacteroidota bacterium | reverse complement strand
GATGGCACAATGGTTTTTCCATCTAATTTGCCATTGTTTAATTGCATGCTCACCCATTTGGTCATGTCATTGGCGGAGGAACTAATTGAACCTGCAGCAGCAATATTATCAAGTTTGCCATAAGGAATCTTGATCAACTTGCCGTCCATGATACTATGCGCAAATGCTTTGTTGGTGGCGTTGACAATTTCTGCAGATAAGGCCAAACTTCTGGTCATGCCCAGTGGTTGAAACAATTTGGTTCTCAACTGTTCTTCCCAACTAGTTTTTGTTGCCTTGCCTACAATCAATCCCCCGGCTAGAAACGCCGCATTGGTATATCCCCATGTGGTTCTAAATCCGTGTTTGGGTGTAAGCCTACTAAACTTATCTAAGATTTGCAAACTGTTTAGTTTGGTATCAAAGAACATAAAGTCTCCTTGAAAAGTCATCATCCCCAAACGATGACAAAGCAGGTCACGGACCATCACTTCCTTGGTAATCCATGGGTCTTTCATTTTGAATTCTGGCAACCATTTAATGGCTTTGTCATCCAAAGACAATTTTTTCTCATTGTCTAACATGGCCAGTAGGGTTGCTGTAAATGCCTTGGTATTGGAGCCAATCATAAACAAGGTATTTTCATTTACTTGTTCTTGACCACCTAATTCTGTAACACCATAGCCTTTCATTTTTACAATCTTTCCGTTCTTGACAATGGCAACGGATACCCCAGGTATATTCCAGTCTTTGAGGGCTTGATTTATATAGCCATCCAAACTGTCTTTTACAAAAATCGGAATGGAATCAGATTCGGTTTTTCCTGTGCTAACGCTGGTTTGCGCTTGCAAAAGCATGGGTAAACAGCAACAAAATAGGAGCAGTTTTTTCATGTGTTATAGTTTGTTATTTATAGTGATTTTCTAAGTACCGTACCAGCTCTTTTGCCATTATGTTTTCCGCCATCAACAGTAATCACGCCATTAACAAGTACATAGTCAAAGCCCGTACTGTATTGATGGGGTTGGTCATAAGTAGACTGGTCTTTAATCGTGGCTGCATCAAAGATGACAATGTCTGCAGCAAAACCATCGCGTAGCAAACCGCGATCAGACAAATTGAATTTTTGCGCTGGAAGCGATGTCATTCTTCTAATAGCTTCTTCCAAAGAGATCACTTTTTCTTCACGCACATATTTACCCAATACCCTTGCATTGGTACCATAACCCCTTGGATGAGGATTGCCCGATTTATAAATACGAATACTGGCATCACTGGCAAACATGTTAAAGGGATACTGCATAATGGTTTTCACATCCTTGTCACTCATGCCATGAAAGACCATACCCGCACCACCTTGTTCCATCATCTGGATCACAGTTTCTGCCTCTGCTGAAGGCTTGTGTTTGTTACCACGCATCAGGTTTACTTGTTCTATACTCTTGCCATTATAACTGGTATCGGGTCTATAAGAAGCAACTACGGGATAACTAAAATGGGGTAGTTTGCGCTTTTTTAATTTGGCCATCATATAGTCTACTACCTCTTTTCTCACTGCCGGTCTTGCCAATCTGGCTTTGATACTATCTTGACCATCGGCCAAGACCCAGTCAGGTAATAGGGTACTCAAGGAAGTACTGCTTGCGGTATAAGGATACTGGTCAATGGTTACCTCTAGACCTTCTTCTCTGGCTTTAATAACCATAGGAATGGTCTGGGCACTTCTGCCCCAATTCTGTTGCCCACTCAATTTAAAATGAGAAATTTCTACAGGAATCTTGGCTTCTCTTCCAATGGTCAAGGCTTCTTCAATGGCTTGGGTTACACTATCGCCCTCGTCACGCATATGGCTGGCGTATACACCATGAGCAGCTGCAGCAATCTTGGCCAATCGAACAATCTCTTCTGTTTTAGAATAAGTGCCGGGTATATAGATGAGACCTGTAGAAAGCCCTACTGCACCATCTTTCATGGCTTTTGTAACAATGGCTTCCATGGCCAGCATTTCTTTTTCCGTTGGATTTCTATTGGCGGAACCCATGACTGCTTTGCGTACATTGTTATGACCCACCAATGCAGCTACATTGATGCTCAACTTGAGGGAATCTATCATGGAGAAATAAGCACCAAGGTTTGATTCAGACAGGCCACAATTGCCCGTGATCACAGAAGTTACACCGTCATAAATAAAATTATCGGCTGTGGGATTTTTTCTTTCGTCGTCTTCAATATGGGTATGCACGTCTATAAAACCGGGAGCAACTATTTTGCCTGTTGCATCAATGGTTCTGGCAGCCTGCCAACCAGATAGATTACCAATGCGTAGAATCTTTCCTTTTTGAATGGCTATATCGCCATAGAACCAGGAATTGCCCGTGCCGTCTAGAATTTTACCGTTCTTGATTAGGAGGTCAGCCTGTTGGGCTTGAATCAATCCCACAATAAATAGGAATAGAACCGTAAGTTTTATTTGACTTCTCATGAGCAGTAGTTGTCAAATGAAATTACGGTTTTTTACCGCTGGCTATACCTTAAAAATTGATTTGGGCCTGAAGTCTTAAAAGACTGCCTTTTTGCAAATTGTTTTGTAAAACAAAGTCTTCGTATCTACGATTAGAGATGGTATACATAGCTACTAATTCAAACTGTTTAACTGGTTGCCATTCTATACCAAATTCAAATTCCTGCATGTCATAACTACGTGCGTCTAATTCATGCTTTTTTCCACCCTGGTAATACTGCCCCCTCATAAATGGAATAATCACTTGTTCTTTGTGATGAAGCATATAAGACAGGGTAATATATCCACCCTTTAAGGATTTTGTTTCAATGGAATCAGTAACTGTATTGAATTGTGGCCCTTTTCCAATATTGTATTCCGCCTGAATACCAAATGGCTTTGGATATAAGATGAATGAACCCGCAATACGTTGGTCTGTATAATTTCTGTCAGCATTAAATTTTGCCCCTGAACTTATTTGATCTTTGGTAACCACATATTTTCCGGTATAAGCCTGTATACCTGGCTCAATAATTTGGTTGCCAATTTTAAAAGGATAACTAAATCTTGTTACAATATGTGGTTGGTTATTTTGCTCTGGTTTGTTGGCCGTTTGACCATTGTATGCTCCAAAAGCAAATACACCATAATCACCAGATCCTTTTAATCCATCTTTTACCAAAGACGCAAATAATTCCCTTTTTTCTTTAGGTGCCCAATAAAAGAATACCCCCATGTCTCGTTCATTAACAACTGAACTATTCAATGCATCATTTCTATCTAAGGGTAATCTGTTTTGGCTAGATTGCATATTCTCAAATCCATAAGGCACTTTACTTTGGCCTACTCTTAGTCTGTATTCGTTGTCTTTGTCAAGACCTATATCAAAATAAGCGTCTCTTAATTGTCCAAAATGCAAGGAGGTAGATGAGGCGGAACTTGCAAAGTCTGGTTGGAAATAAAAATAAACATGCTTACTTATTTGGCCAGAAAGTATGACACGGGCCCTTCTTAAGAAAAATCCACCATTTTCTCCCCAACTTCTGTCACCCTGCTCATTGCCCAGTTTTGGGTTGGTTTCTAAAAGCCGATTGTATCTAACTTGTAAATATCCCCTGATGCTAATATTTTCAAACCATTTCTTTTCTGGTACAGCTACTGGTTTTTTAGTGGCAGTATCATGTTGTGCATATGAAACGGAAGAAATAGTTAT
>JBEAPC010000226.1:0-13960 GCA_041164585.1 Bacteroidota bacterium | reverse complement strand
AAGCGCGGAACATCGGGAAATTTTTTCAATACTTCTAGTGTTTGGGGAGCACCCATATCAACATCACAGAAAGCCACAAAATTGGCCAAGCCAGTTTTGGCAAAAGACATGACGTCTGAGCCACCTTGGTTACCAATACCAATACAGGCAAGGTTTACTTTTCCGCTGGCGAGATTGGCAAAACCATTGTTCCAAATAGCTGGAAAAGCAGTGGCTGTAGAAAGCAGGGCGGCATTCTTCAGGAATGACCTGCGGGATTTATTAGACATAGCAAGCAATTTTTATGTTCACTAATATAACTATTTAAGCCTTCAACAATTAAGGCAAATCCTTCTTTAATTGCTGATAATCGGTTAGTACCAATTTAAACTGCTGTTTCAGGTTTTTGGTCATCTCTAATTGTTGGGTAGTTGGCGCAAAGTCCGCTCCATAGGTCTGAGACTCTTTAGAAATGGCCAAAAGTCTTTCTGTAATTTGAATAGGGTTGCGGAATTCATCCCAACGTGCACCGGTTTGATGGGTATCAAACAATTTAGACTCCAAAACATATAGCTGTTGCTCCAATGCCAAGGATTTGGCAGAGTTTTCTTTTAACAAAGCGGCACGTTTAATCTCCATTTCAGCAATCAAGTCAAAACAGGCTTTGATGCTAGCACGCAAATCCTTACCCAATGCATACTGAGCAGCAATAGCTTCCTTAGTGGAGCCGGCGTTAGGATCTTGCAACACTTGAAGCATTTGTTTTTCAACGCCGGCATCGGTTTTGAGCAAGACTTGATAAGTACCAACAGGAACACGAATGGGTTCCATACCAGGACCAATATCCAAATCTGGCACATACATTAACCTGCTACCAGTAGCATCCATTTTTACAAAATCCTTACCCTTGGGTTTGGTTTTCAACGATGGCATTTTCAATTCCTCGTGCGCTAGATCCCACCAAATACGGTTCACACCTTTGAGATTGCTGCCCTTGATGGTTCTAATGGTATCGCCCAAGGGCCCTAAAACAAAAACTTTTGGCGCCGTTTTTAAAGTATCGGCCAAGAAATAATTGATACTAGCACCATAGGGAGGATTTTCACCCCTAACAGATCCGCCACCGTCGTGATTAGCGCCCTTCATGTTAAACCTGTAAGCCGGACGCAACGGATACAAGCTAGTCTTGCTAGCCGCTAAGCGTTTGCTCCATTCACGAATAGGGGTAATATCATCCAAGATATAGAAGCCTCTTCCATAAGTAGCCACGGCCAAATCACGGAAATTTTTCTGAATAGCCAAATGGTACACGGGCGATGGTGGAAGGTTGTTCTTAAGTTGCAACCATTGACCACCGTCATCTGGACTTACATACAAGGCGTTGTCTGTACCAACGAAAATCAAACCTTTCTGAGCGGGATCTTCTTTTACAAAATGCACAAAGCCACTATTAGACTCAGGTAATTTCTGACCAATATTGGTCCAGTGTTTTCCAAAGTCAGCAGTCTTATACAGATAAGCTTTAAAGTCAGCCTGCTGTTGAAAATGCACGGTCACATAAGCCGTACCCGCGTCAAAATTAGAAGGATCAATATTGCTGATAGTTCCCCAAGTTGGTAGGTTTAGGTTGGCTGTGAGGTTGGTCCAAGAAGCGCCATCATTGGTAGTTAGTTGAATTTGACCGTCATTGCTACCCACCCAAAGCATCCCTTTTTTAATAGGCGATTCTGCAATGGCAAACAAAGTACAACCGTCAAAAGTCATCAGGTTATCAGAGACAATTCCACCAGAACTTTGCTGGTGCGATTTTGTATTGGTAGTCAAATCCGGACTAATCACTTTCCAGGTATGACCACCATCGGTGGTTTTGTGAACATACTGACTACCCACATAAACGGCACCACGCTGGTGGCGCGATAGGGTCATTGGAAAATTCCAGTGCCAACGATATTTCATATCAGCGGGAGCCACACCATATCCAGCCTGAGGCCAGGGGCGCACATCGTGCGATAGACCCGTGCGGGTATCGGTTACATCCAAACCACCATCGTAACAACCAGACCAAATAATCTTGGGATCAAAAGGATCCGCTTGCGCAAAACCACTTTCACATCCGCCCACCGATTCCCAACTACTTAGAGGAATACTACCCGTGCGGCTAATGGCTTCTGTTCTATAAGAATAACCATCCTGCCTATTCCCCATAATATGATAGGGAACCATCTCATCCAAAGCCACGTGATACATTTGGGCAATGGGTAGGTTTACATTTTTCCAGTTCTTACCTCCGTTGAAAGTCATGTTCATGCAACCATCGTGGGCCACCATAATTCTATTGGCATCCTTGGGGTCAAACCAGATCTCATGGTTATCGCCCCCTGGGGCATAGCTACCATTTCCGTTAAAAGTTTTACCACCGTCTTTGGATTCCATGATGGTCACGCTAATGGTATAGAGTTTGTTCTCGTCCTGAGAAGAGACACGTACCCTGGTATAATAAGGACCGCGTTGCGCCAAAGAGTGATTTTCCAACATCAGTTTCCAAGACTCCCCACCATCGGTAGATTTATACAAACCGGGTGCTTTGGCTTCCACCAAGGCATAAATGGTATTGGGGTTACTGGCAGCAATATCAATACTGGTTTTACCAATAATGTTGTTAGGACCACCAGGTAAGCCATTGGTCATCTGTTTCCAAGACTTGCCACCATCAGTAGTTTTGTAAAAACCGCTACTGGGGCCACCACTGTTCAGGTTCCAAGTATTCATCTGCACCTGCCACATAGCAGCAACTAAATTGTTGGGGTCTTTGGGGTTGATAGAAATATCTGAGCAACCCGTGTTCTCGTCAACGAACAAAACGCGGTTCCAAGTAATCCCACCGTCGGTGGTTTTGTAAACACCTCTTTCCTGTTGCGGACCACCGGTGTGACCCAGTGCCGCCACATATACGGTATTGCTATCGGTTGGGCTCACCAAGACCTTGCTAATCCGCACGGTATTTTTGAGACCCATATTCTTCCAGGTCTTACCAGCGTCGGTGGATTTGTAAATGCCATTCCCATTAGGATGCGCCGGTCTAATAATAAAGGTCTCACCCGTACCCGCCCAAACCTGTTTGGGATTAGATTCAGAAATGGCCAAGGCACCAATAGCGGAATTGTCCATATCGTCAAAGACAGGTTGCCAACTCACACCAGCATTGCTAGTCTTAAAGATCCCGCCCGATGCGGCACCCACATAAGAGACATTGGGATTCCCAGGTTCTCCCACTACTGCGCAAGCGCGATTTCCATCGGGACCCAGAAAACGAAAGCGGAGGTTAGTAAAAGGATTTTCTTGAGCGGAGACGGCGCAACAAATGCCAAATAAGCATAGTGCGGCCAAAGCGTTTTTTCTCATTATACTAGTCTTGGTGAAGAAAGACAAGTTACTAATAAAAGCTTTCACTTCTTTCTTACCAATCATACGCAACAAATCAATCTTGACCGCAAACTTATTCTCACAACAGATTTATTCTCACTACTAACACAAATCCTTACCACCGATGCAGGTCTTTGAACTTCTTGGGAAGCCCTTTAGTTGTTCTCCCTTGGTTCAAGTGAATGGCAATGGGAGCCATTTCAGCTTTATAGACAGCTAAGACCTGATTCACTTTGTCAAGTTGCAATGACTTTTTCCCTTGTTCCATATTTCTGATAAAGTGTAAACCTACACCAGACATATCTGCCAAATCCTGTTGCTTATGACCGTAATATCGGCGCTTGTATTTTACAAATTCAACCAATTCCATAATGACTATTGATTCAGCATCTAAACTAATATTTCTGAAATGCAGATGCCAGTAAATAAAGTAGATTTTTTTGATAGTAAAAAGAGTTTAGCATTGCAGGAAAGTCAATCATGTATTGTGTTTGGGGTGGTGATTTATGTTTGGGGAGAGTGTTTGGGGGGAGTGTTTGAAGTGAGTGTTTTGATGTTTTAGAGATAAGTAATACATGTTTTTTGATGTTTTCAAAAAGGGCGTTTTTTATACTTGTTCTAGTATAAATATGGGGGTCCTATTTTATACACGTTCTAGTATAAATTCAACATAACTCTTTACCCCAACCCAAACTCCGAACATTATACACGTTCTAGTATAAATTCAACATAACTCTTTACCTCAACCCAAATTCCAATCACATTATACACGTTCTAGTATAAAATAGACACCCTGTTTTTATACTTGTTCTAGTATAAAAACAGGGGTATTTTAAAAACTCGAAAAAGAGGTTATTCTAGAGATGGGGGGCAATCAAGTTGATTTATAGAATCTGAAAACTTGAAGACTCAGAGGAGGATCAGGGGTATTCAAAAAATAGAAAAACAAGATAACTCAGAGGAGGTCAGGGGTATTCAACAAATAGAAAAACAAGATAATTCAGAGTAGGATCAGGGGTATTCTAACATTGTAAAACAAGATAATTCAGAGTAGGATCAGGGGTATTCTAACATTGGAAAAAGAAGATAACCCCGAGAAGGATCAGGGGTATTCTAAAAATGGGAACTAAAATTGATTGAAAGGGATTGACTAATTAAAAAAATGAATTATTCTAGTTACATTGAAACATGAAACCGGTAATGGCCATCTTTTATAAGATTGTCCAGTGGAAGATGGGTTTAAAAAAAAGCTTATGTCCCAATCAAGAATTCAAGGCGGTTACGAAAAACAACTTTCGGATTTTACTAAAGTTGTTTTGGTCATCTGCCCATCTTGCAGTGGAAGGGCAGTTGTTAAGTCAGATGGCTCAACGCCAAAAAAGTCTAATGAAGACAAAATTAGAATGGTATGTACCGGCTGTGGTTATAACAAATCATTGAATGAAAAACCTGATGTGATTTTCCATCAATCCAACTCCAAGACCATCAAAGGAAAAATAATGGTTACTGGGGCTGCTATTGATCCCTATTTTCATTTACCCCTTTGGTTAACTCATAATTGTTGTGAAAACCTACTCTGGGCCTATAATCAAGAACACCTTGATTTTTTAGAACAACATGTATCGGCCAAGCTAAGAGAAAGGAATATTGATGAGATTTCAAATAAAGCAATAGCAAGTAGACTTCCAAAATGGATGACCTCAAAGAAAAATAGAGAAACAGTTTTAAAAACAATTACTAATATGAAAAATACCCTCCTTCTAATTTTTTGCCTAGTAGCAACCTTTGCAAAGGCTCAGAATAGAGACATTAGCAGTTTATCATCTGGTGGTAAGTTGCAACCCTTGCAAGCCATTATGGATATTCGGCATTACTCCATTAACCTGAATGTGGATCTGACCAATAAAACTATTCAGGGTGCAGCTGAAGTGGAAATGTTGCTTGCCAAAAACACAGATACTATTTTATTGGATCTGGTAAATCTCTTGACCATTCAAAAAGTGAGTGTCAATAATAAAGCTGTCAAATTTGACCACAAGGATCATAAGATTTATATCACTGGTGCTAGCCCTTTTTTACAAGGCAAGCAATTGGTGAAAGTGGAGTATGGTGGTGAACCGCCCATCGCCGTAAGGCCACCGTGGTTAGGTGGATTTACTTTTACCAAAGACAGATCTGGTAATCCTTGGGTAGCTATCAATTGCCAAAAAGAAGGAGCCAGAATTTATATGCCAACCAAGGATCATCCTAGTGACGAGCCCAATGAAGGCGTTGATATGATGATTACCGTTCCCGATACTTTAGTGGTGAGCGGTCCTGGTCTTTTGCAAAAAGTAACCAAGTCAAAGGGCAAGAAAACCTATCACTGGAAAACCAATTATCCCATGAGTACTTATACCATGGTATTCAATATTGGCAAGTTCCATGTTGCTACGGATGAGTATACTACCATCAATGGAAATAAAGTTCCTATTCAATTTTATATACTAGCAGAAGACAGTGCTCAAGCCAAAAAAATCATTTCGCTAAAAAAACGTGATAGTCAAGTCTTGGAAAAATATTTTGGTGAATACCCTTGGGTAAAAGAAAAGATTGGTATTTGTGCCGTTCCTAACTCTGGCATGGAACACCAAACCAATATCACTTTTCAAAACAAATTTGAATATACAAAAATTGGTGAGAGTGATTATAACGCTAATTTATTTCACGAGTATGCGCACGAGTGGTGGGCCAATAAAGTAACCAATAAAGACTGGGCACATGAATGGATTCAGGAGGGCATTGGCACTTATGCAGAAGCGTTGATCCATTATGACTTGGGTGGTCATGAAGCTTATGATAAAATTATTGATGGCCACAAACGCTCTATTAGATATATCAAACCCATGGTAGGTGGTGAAGAAATGAGTGAGGATGAAACTTATGCCCAATCAGACATTTATACCAAGGGTTCCTTTTTTATGCATAGTCTTAGATATGTCATTGGAGATGCCATATTTTTTCCAACCCTTAAAAAGCTAGCAACCGATCCACAATACACTTATGACAATATGGTTACAACTACCGATGTAGAACAGTTGTTCAGCAAAGCATCAGGTATGAACCTAAAACCCTTCTTTGATTTTTATTGCAGAACAACTAGTCAATTAGAGATTGTAGTAAAACAAATGGGTTATCAGAAGTACAGCATTAAAGTAAATAATGCTTTTATGAAACTGCCATTTGAGATAACCAGCTCAGAGGGGGTTTCTAAAATGATGATTGACAAAGAAGGCATTACCATTACTAGCAAAACACCTCCACAGGTTGATAACAAAGGATATTATTTGAAAAAAGTTCAAAACTTATAATAAAGTATCCCTAAATATTTAAATGATCAATACTTAAAATCATGAGATCTAAATATTGTTTGATATTGCTTTTTGTTTGCTTCTTTAGCAATAAAAGTTTTGCTGATACTTATCCGCGTAATTATGCTATTGATGTATTACACTATCGTTTTGAAGTTGCAGTCAATGATAATAATAATGAAATCATTGGTAAGGCTTCTATTAGCATTCAATTTAAAAAAAGCAATATCAAACAGTTTCGGTTAGATCTGATGAATCAAACTGAGAAAAGAAAGGGAAAGGGCATGTTGGTGCAGTCTATCAGTTCTAATCATCAAACACTGAATTTTACGCACGCTGGTGATTCATTGATGATTCAACTAGCTAAGCCTTCCACCCAAGATACCGTGATCACATTTGAGATTCAGTACAAGGGCATTCCAGAAGAAGGTTTGAGAATCATCGCCAACAAATTTGGTGACAGAACTTTCTTTAGTGAGAACTGGCCTAACAAAACCAGACATTGGTTGCCTTCTATTGATCATCCTTATGACAAAGCCACCAGCGAATTTATTGTTACAGCCCCATCAAAATACCAAGTGATTTCTAATGGCTTATTAATGGAAGAGTCTGTGCTTGGCAACAATACCAAACTCACGCATTGGAAACAATCCGTTCCTGTTTCTTGTTGGTTATTTGTTTTGGGCGTAGCAGAGTTTGCCGTACAACAGGTGGATCAATTTAATGGAAAAGCCATTCAAACATGGGTCTATCCGCAAGATCGCGAAGCTGGCTTTGCCGATTTTGCTGAACCCACCAAACAAGTACTTGCATTTTACAGTGATTATGTGGGACCATTTGCTTACGAGAAATTAGCCAATGTTCAGTCTACCGTTTCTGGTGGTGGTATGGAAACTTCTTCTGCCATCTATTATGCAGAGAAATTGATCACTGGTAAAAAAGAAGTTCGATTAAGAAATGTAGTGATTCACGAGATTGCACACCAATGGTTTGGAAACGCCGTTACAGAATCTACTTGGGATGATGCCTGGTTAAGCGAGGGTTTGACAACTTTTTTTACACTGCTCTTTATTGAGCATGCTTATGGACACGATGAATATATAGCTGGTATTAAAAACGCCAAAAAGTCTGTCTACGATTATATCAAAAAAGATTCTTTGTTTAGCATTGTTAGTAACCGTTCTGCAGAAACCGGTGATGTTACCAGTGGCCTAACCTATCAGAAAGGTGCATGGATCATGCATATGCTCAGAGATAAAATAGGAGAAGTAAATTTTAGAAAGGGCATACAGGCTTATTATAAAAAGTATTTTAATGCCAATGCTACCACCTATGACTTGATTGCAGAAATGGAAAAAGCATCCAACCAAAATCTTAAACCATTCTTTAATCAGTGGCTCAACAAACCCGATAATTTAAAACTGAGTTGGAACTGGGATTATGATGAAGCATCAAAACAAATATTAATTCATGTGCAACAGCATCAATCATCTGGATTTGTATTTGATGTACCCGTTGAGTTTGAAATTATGAAAGACGGAATGGTGGAACGTCAAATTGTAAAACAACAGCTCAATACCAAAACCGCTGATTTTAAAATTCCATCAGCAACAAAACCGGCATTTGTATCACTTGATCCAAGAACCGTATTGCTGTTTGATTTAGTGCAGTAACTTAAAAATATCTTTTAGAAAAATCCATAGCAGACTCTTCAAAAATTTGAATACCGGGATAGCGTAAAGAAGGCGCTGGATTAGGATCAACCACTATTACTTCTTTACCACGCTTTAGTGCAGATTCCAACACCATATTGGTTATCCCAACTGAATTGGATGTTCCCATGAAAATGATGGTCTCAGCTTCTGCAGTCCAATCCATAGCTGTTTCCGTTTCATAGAGATCTGAATAATATTCATCAAATAGCAGGATATGTGGCCTATACGATTTATCAAAATCAATGGTTCCATTCTTACCAATTTCAAAGAGTTCAAATAGTGCAGGAATTTGATCCTCCGCTTCTTTTACAAAATCCCAATTTGCCAAAACCAATTCATCTTTTGAATAAGCTGGAATGCGTCTTTTGAAATTGATATTTCCATGAATCTCAATTAATCGCTTAGAAGGATGTGCGGCTTTTACGTGCAGGTTGTCTACATTCTGTGTGATTACTCTAATCTGATTGGCAGCAAGAATTTCATGGGTTGGATTAGGAAGCGCATCGCGGCAGCTAACAAATCTGTGATAGTACCAAGAAAGAAAATGCCCGGGATCTGTTTTGAATTTCTCATAGGTTGCCATGGTAGTTGGATTCTCATTCCACAGCCCATTCTTACCCCTGAAGGGTTGAATCCCCGAGTCTACTGAAATGCCCGCACCTGTTACAACTACTACGCTGTTGTCCATCATTTCATATTTTAATTTGACGCTCCACTAGTCCAAGCTATTAAAAAAATACTGCTCCAACATGGTCTTATCATAATGGATATAAGGTACCCAATGTTTTTCAAGTGGAAGAAACACTTCAATGGCGTTGATATCTGGAAAGAGTTTGTAGTCAAATTTTTCCGTGGCGGTGCTGATATAACCTGTATAGTAGAATCGGCAACCAAGAGACCTGGCGTGATCCATTTTGCAAAGAATCAGGTATTTGCCCAAGCTATAAGACTGGTATTCGGGGTCAAAGAAATTGAGGATGCCCGCAATAGAAGTATCGCCTTTGTCAAAATATCCAACAGCCACCAAACGTCCGTGATCACGAAGTTCAATCATCCAAGAATCAAAGGGATTGGGCAGGCTAGCATCGTGCAAATAATCATCGCATTGTTCCGATGTACTAAAGGGAACAAACTCCCAATACAAAGAATAGAGGTGTCGGATCTCATCCGTGATTTCGGCTTGCTTTACTATCACCTGCAGCTTACTGCATTTCTTCCGAATCTTCTGAGCCGATTTGGATTCCTTCACTTTGGCTAGTTCTAACCTTAGCCAAAACACGGGCATCATATAACTGTCTATATCAAACTGGGTATGGTTGGTAGTGAAAACATGGTGCTGCATCCGGTAAAAACCATTAGACAACAATGCGTCTAACATGGGTCCCTTAAACCCAGATTCATCAGCAGTATAATACACCGGAGGTCCAAACATGGAGCAAATTTCAGTTATTCATCCAATATTACCAATCCTTCTCTGGTAACTCAAATAGGGCTGGAAGCTCTAAAATGGTTATTCCTGAATTTTTGCTTTTAGCGTTTGTTTGCCACCATTAATTCTAATGGCTCTATTTAAATAGTCTTGCAAATGTTGTTTATCGCCTGGGGTAGCAATTTTTAAAAACATAGGAATTTGATCTGCTTTGTTCTTAAGAAAGGAATAATAATCTCCGTTAGCAACATACCAATAATGTTCTAACCCTTTAACATCGGAATCTAAATAAATTCCAGCAGGTTTACTAAATTCCATATCCAATATTATTTTTTCCATATTAGATAAAGGAATGACTGTCATGTACATTCTTTTTGTAGTAGATTTTATACTCTCAGTTACTTCTCTATAATACAAATACAATAAGTTATTATTATACATTACATCGTCAAGAAAATAAGTTGTAGAAGCATTTTTATCTTTTACCCAGAATTCTGAATGAAGGTGTTTATCATATAAGTGACCCAGTGTTGTATCCCTATTGCTACTGCTATTGCTTGGTTGCAATTCTGAAATATATTTGTAAATAGTTTTAAATGCTTCTGGATCTTTTTGCAAAAAATAAAAATCAAAATAATCCCTATATATAGGATTTTCTCCATTCTTTGAGGTATTCCAAGACTTTACTAGATGATTGTCAAAATACAATCTAATTACTCCAATAGGGGAATTTGAAACACACAATGCCTCAGAAAAATTAGAAGCATGCATTATATTTTCTGCCTGAAATTGCGCATAATAGGTTTCTTTATTAAACGTATAATTAATCAAGACCTGTCCATTTTGAAAAGATATTTTTTGATCTGAAATAGTAGCTCTTGCATTTGATTTATAGATTAAAATAGCATCATTCACATCTGCTAATTTTTTGGTTAAAATGTTTAGCGCTAAAGTGCTGCTTTGGGCCTGCAGAACAAAAGAGACGCCAGAAAGTGCCAATACTATGACTAGGTATTTAAGTGGACTTTTCATTATTTTTCCAAATTTGTGTAGGTAATATCTTTTGATATTTCAACCTCGTAAGGTTCCTGATCTTCTGATGCTTTATACTTGACAATTACTTTGTAATTAGTAGAGGACTCTTTCCACAAATCGGCAAACCTATCTGTAAGTGTTACTGAATTTTTCTTTCTATCAATGATTTTTTTAAAATTGCCCCATTCTAAATAATTGAGCATTCTCTGATATTGTAGTTTATCAGTTGAAAAAACAGTAGCCGCTCTAACCTGTCCAAGTTTTTTATTGACTGTGATACTTAACTTGGTTTCCACCTCGTCAATATAATGCTTTACTATTCCCCAATCTCCAATAGTGTCATCGGTTTCATCTTCATCAAGTACATACCCATAAGATTTGAGTTCTTGTTCCACATAGGAAACTTTTCTATCCACTAAATTGCGCATTTCATACAAAGAAATTTTTCTTTGTGCATTAGCAGAAATTGCCAGTAAAAGACAAACCAAAAACAGGAAATTTCTTACCATAATTATCCATTTGTAATGAAAGCTAGTTTAAATAGTTTGATAGACAAAATTATGGTAATCAAAGCTTAGTGTACAATCTCCACCTCACTCACATCGCCCACAAAATCCAAAACCAAGACAGTGTTATTCAAATCTGGGAGTTTACCTGTAAGCGGAATATTAATGCCGTATTCGTCTTGTTGAAATGCTAATAAAGGTCCATTAAGATAACGAACAGAACTTAAGCGTTGTTTGGTGGGAAGATTAGGAAGTGCAATACTAGTAGCGCTAGTTTTGAGTAAGTGTAGATAGACTTTGCTTCCTTTTCTGGTGGCTACCAAATCCTTGCTAGGCAAGTAAGGACCACCGCGGGTTCCATAAATAGAAACGCCATATTGCGTTAACCATTTGCCCATTTCTGCCAACATCTTAGTTTGGCGTTCTTCTATTCTACCATCGGCCATGGGCCCAACATTAAACAACAGATTGCCATTGCCACCAGCTGTACCAGCAAGGGTTTGTAAGGATTCTTTTAAGGTCTTCATTTTGTCATTGGGTTTCCAGGCCCACTGATTACAAATGGTGATACAAGACTCCCAAGGATCCTTCATATTGATCTCTCCAATGTATTGTTCGGGCGTGGCATAGTCACCAACAGTCTGGTCATTCATGATTTTATGCGTGCCTTTTCCAAGCCGATTGTTCACAATCACATTGGGATCCAATTGTTTTAAATGCGCATATATTTCCTGACCCATTGGCAAGGTCCAAGGTGCTTCCCAATTACCATCAAACCACAACATATAAGGATGATAGCCTTTTACAATCTCTGTTAATTGTCCCTTGATCTTGTCTACCAATTTGCGCATATCGCCAGTAGTTTTGAGACCAGCATTGGGAATATTGCTCACCGGATAGAGTGGATCATGCCAATCCAAAAGGGTAAAGTACACACAGAATTTAATGCCATGTTTCAAACAAGCTTTACTCAACTCATCTAGAATATCTTTTTTGTAAGGCGATGACATGATATCATAATCTGTAAACTTACTGGGCCATAAACAAAAGCCATCGTGGTGTTTGGCCGTAATGGTCAAGTATTTCATACCCGCGTTCTTGGCGGCTAATACCCAAGCTTCTGCATTAAATAAAACTGGATTAAATTCTTTGTACAAATTGTCGTAGTCGGCCGTATCAACGCCATTACCCCTGCTCCAACCAATTTCAGTGCCACGCAAATTCACCGGACCCCAGTGGATAAACATACCAAAACGTTGGTCCATAAAATCCTGCAACACAGCGGGTGGCGTCTTAACTACTGCAGTTTTTTGCTGCGCGATGCTATAGCTTGAAAAACATACCAATAGAATCAACGTCAGGAATTGTTTGGTAGTCTTAACACCAACTAATGCATCTATTGATTTCATGCAGCTTTATTTTATTGCTTATACCTAATCAGAATCTTGAAGTAAAGTAGTAATGCTTTCTTAATGGCCATAGCGCTCCATTGAAATCTCAGCGCATCATGGGCAATAATCTTTGCCATCTCCGTATCGCCATTTTGGTGATACTTGTTATGTGCCAAATGGGCAAAGTAGTACGCAAAGTTTTTACGAGATGCTTTCTCTGCTTTCTTTCTATCGCCAACAGGCAAATACAACATGTTCATCTGAATGGCTTTCATGAGGTCGCGGAAATTATTGCCATTTTTAAAAGAAGCAGAAGTAATGTTTTGCGGATGTACACGATATTTAGCCAATACTTCAGGAGTATATGCCACTGGATATTTGCTGGCAATACGCACCCACATGACCCAGTCTTCGGCACATTGCACACCATAGAAAGCGCCAAGGTCTTCATAAGTGCTGCGCTTAACTACCATGGCTGGTGGTTCTAAATATTGTCTAACCGAAATGCGCTGTAACCAGTTTTTAAGAATCCCTCTTTCAGTATCAATCATTTCATTATTCCAAAGCTTATTACCGTCATTAGTAACATAGTGCCAATCGGTACAAGCGGCACCAGCTTCAGGAAAGTCTTCAAACAATTTTTCTATGGCAGTATAATATCCTGTCTCTACATAATCATCGCCATGCAATAAATGTACATAGTGACCACGAGCACGATTAATACAGGTTTCAAAATTGCGCACATTACCCACATTCACGGGTTGCTGGTAAAACTGAACCCTTCCTTTTCCCACGCGCTCAACCAAAGCAGCTACATCCCCATCCTTGCTAATATCATCCACCACTTCAATCTGCATCAGGTCTTCTCCAGGGTCTTGGGCCAAAATAGAACGAATGGTTTCTTCCAAATAAGGCAGACTATTATAAACAGGAATCATCACAGACCATAGTGGTCTTGGAACGCCTTCCGGAATAGGAGCAATTTTGGGTGGAACTTGAGGTACACGTTCTGTTATTGACATCAAAAACAATGATTAATCTAACAGCTTAAAGATAATCAATTGTAAATTAAGCTGCATTCAAATATCGATTATTTGTTAGTTTATGCCAATTCATTCCAAAATTTCTGCAA
>JBEAPC010000225.1:0-24591 GCA_041164585.1 Bacteroidota bacterium | reverse complement strand
CAGCAAGATCCATCTTCAATTGTGCTTGTTGGTCATTGATGGTAGAAAGAACAGCTGTTGCTTCAAATTCTCTCCCAGCCATTTGTCCAAAACCATTGATGATAGGAAGGTTATGGTATTCAGACCTGGTAAACCATAATTCATATCGTTTACTGGAAAAAGTTCTAGCCGTATAATTACCCCTACCCGCGTCTACAATCATGGGTTGTCCATTAGCATACACAATAAAGTCTCCTACGTCATTGTGGTTATGACTTTCTGCATTGTGACCACCGTGTGTTGCCAAGTACAAACCCTTGTTAGTTCTAGCGGTCATCACTTGAATATCACTCACCCAGGCATCTTTCACAGGTTTGTATACAGATCCTCCTTTGATGGTTGAAATGGTTAACAAATTCTGCACCCTTCTCATGCGTTGAAAACCAGTTACATCAGTATTGGGAAATTGCTGAAAAGACCATGCTCCAAGAGATTCCAACTGTTTGTCAGCAATAGCTGTTCCAAAACGATAGAGCATTAATCCATCTGGTTTAAGCACTGGATCAGCATCGGCAAAATTGGTAAAATAATAACCATCAATATGGGCTTTGTACACATAGGCTGCCATTTTTTGAATCAAAGGTTGATCATACACTTGCAGCTTGGTTGATTGTTGCAAAAGTTCCAAACAATCATACACTGAGCCCCCTGCAGCAAACCAATAACTTGGACCTTCATCACATCCACCATCTTCTCCTAACCCGTTTAGATATCGGTCTAACCCACTGATAGAAGCATAAAGCATTTGGGCCCTTTTATCTGCTTGTTTTTCTAACAACAAATTACTTAGCATCCAATTAGACATGATCCATGGATTCCAGTTATTGACTGCTTTTGTTTTACTCATCCAGTTATAACGGTCTCCCCTTGTTAACATGGGTTCAAAAAATCGCTGGCTGGTTTCATAATAAATTCTTTTGCGAATTAGCGGATTGATCTTGTCTAATTTAGGTCCCGTAAAATAGTCCGCCAAAGCCAATACTGATGCAGTTTCTGCAGCAAACAAATCAACTTCTGGATTTTCCACATCGGGCAAACCAGTTCTTCCAATATGGGCAGGCACTCCCCAAAAACTTTCTTCACAAATAGACCAAACCC
This sequence comes from Bacteroidota bacterium, assembly GCA_041164585.1. Classification (GTDB taxonomy): domain Bacteria; phylum Bacteroidota; class Bacteroidia; order Chitinophagales; family Chitinophagaceae; genus Sediminibacterium. The sequence continues at coordinate 23,454 of JBEAPC010000225.1, read as the reverse complement.
CATTCAAAATGGCTTCTGTAAATCGGCCCTGATCTTCCATGCTTTCCGCCAAAATGAGTTCCGTAAGCACATTCCTTTTGGCAAAGCTGATGCCGCTATGACGTTCTCTATCGCCCGAGCGAACAAAATCTAAAGCAATGGTTGCCGTAATGGGTTCAAATTTGAATTTTAATCCTGCTTCTCCAGCTTTAATGGTTTGTTTGATAACAGAGTCAGGCACTGCATTTTTCCAAGCTGCTACCGTTTGGGGATAGGGCTTAAATGATTCCTTAGCTATTAATGCTGTTTTTACCTGTTCTGCACTAAAATGACTAGTGAGAATATTACGTTGTGTTACTTGCGCAAAACAAACATTGGTTATGATCAATACTGCTAAAAAGAACAATTGTTTCATGGACTAAAATTGTTCTCTAATGTAATTAAAAATGCCACTCAATAGAGTGGCATTTTATGCTATTGTTATAGTTAAATCCTATTTTTCTGAGGGGTTCTTTTTACCAGCCAAGAGTTTCTCCAAAGCAGTTTCTAACCTACGCTTTCTTGTCTCCTCTTTTTTAGCTGACTCAATCCAACTAACATATTCTTTCTGATTGGTAAAAGACAAGGAGGTATAAAATGATTGGGCTTCTTTGTGCTTTAAGAACATACTTCCTAACTCAGCGGGAGGAACTACTAATCTTTTCTCAAAATCAATCCCATTAGATTCTGTGGTTTTGATATCAGAAAAACTGCGATCCTTGTTGGGAATGGTTTCTAATTTTTTGAATCTAATAGCACTCCATACATTATCAACCGCTACCTGTCTTACAGACTCATAGCCATTTTTAATAAGAAGATCCCAGCTACAATCTCTATTTAGATCACTTACAATCTTACTAGAGGTCTTGGGGTATGCTACCCATAATTTGGTTTCCGCACTAAGGGCAGGAAATACCTCTTTCAATACATTGTTCAACTGTTGCTGACTCAAAGCAAAAACCAAGGCAAATTCTACTTTCTTGCTTTTCAGCAATGGGGTAACATTTTTGGCGTAAGTGAGTTTAGCAAATTGCTTTTCGATGGATGAGGGGATACCTTGAATCAACAGGTTCTTCTCGTCTTTTAACTGTAACTTCTCAAACAAACTTTGATTAGACATGCCTAAAAGGAGATTTACGTGGAAAATAGAGGGCAAAGTTACGAAAAACTGGGCTAAATTCCCTCTTTGCGGCGCTGTTTTCTTCTGTCGCGATGCTTTAAAATAGGCACTTTGCTCTCGGTTCCCTTTAAAATTCGGCCAATATTCTTCTGATGGGTCAATACCACCATCAGGGCTACTAATACCGCGAATACCCTGTAAAGGGTCTCTTTTTCATTAAAAATGAAAAGAATGAAGATCATAAATGATACTCCGGCCAATATGGAACTAAGGGAAACAAATCTGGTTAAATACAGAACAATTAGAAAAACACCAACGCAGCATAAAGCTACCAAAGGTTGAATGGCTACTGCCATACCTAATAAAGTGGCTACTCCTTTTCCTCCTCTAAAATTGGCCCAAATGGGAAAAATATGTCCTAAGACAGAAGCCAATCCCAATCCAATCATAAAATTAGTCCTATCCCATTCATTGAATAAATAATAAGGAAGCAAGATATAAAGTGATGTTGCTAATACACCTTTTAATACGTCTACCAACATTACAAAAGAACCCCATTTAGAACCTAAAACGCGGAAAGTATTGGTAGCACCAGCGTTGCCGCTTCCATATTCACGAATATCTATATTGAAAAATGCCTTACTAACCCAAACAGCTGTGGGAATAGACCCGATCAAGTAAGCCAGAACAATGAGCAAAAATTCGTTCATTCGGGGGTGGTTTGAAGTTGTTTGAGAAACAAATATAAGGTTCTGATCCTTAATAATTAATTAACAAAGTCATTTTCTACCGATTTTAACCTTCCATACCAATTACCAACCAACCATTTCTCTGGTGGGTAAAAAGGTGTTTCCAAGCATTTTGTTGGCAGGCTTTTAGTATATCTGACTCATCTTCTACCAGTAATCCACTCAGCAAAATGGTGCCCCCTTTTGCTAATTCTTTACCCAAATTATCCATATTAGCCAGTATGATATGCTTGTTAATATTAGCTAATACAAGGTCAAACTGGTCTAACAAAGCGGCTGAATCAGCTTTCTCTACCCTGATTACCTGGGTTTGGTTAATAGCCAAATTTTCAAGCGAATTTTCAATACACCAGTCATCATTGTCAATGGCCAATACCGATTGAGCACCTAATTTTTCTGCTAAAATGGCTAAAATGCCAGTTCCAGAACCAAAATCCAATACAGTTTTACCCTTAAAGTCTAGGTCTTTCATGGCTTTCATAACCAAATAAGTTGTGGCATGGTGGCCTGTTCCAAAACTCATTTTTGGGGTAATCACAATTTCATGAATTACTCCTTCCATTGCTTGGTGAAAACCCGCTCTAATACCTACAAAATCCTCCACCTGCACGGGTTCAAAATTAGACTCCCAAAGCTGGTTCCAATTTTGCTTGGCAATGGTTGTTTGGGTATAGGGCTGGTCTTTTAGTAATTCTTTTACAGCCGCTTCTTCAAAACTATCTAAAGGAGTAAAAGCATGTAAGCCCTCTTCTGTTTCTTCAAATGCGTCAAAGCCCAATGCTGATAATTGTGCAATGAGCAAGTCTTTCTGTTCTTGATCAGCCAATTGAAAGCTGAGTTGTACGGTTGATTCCATGGTAGATGTTAAATGAAAATGGCCTGCGATGCAGGCCATTTCAGTGTTCTATTCAATTATGCCTCTGGAGCATCATTTCTTTCTTCTCTAGGTCTTGAACCTTCTGGTCTTGGCATCAGCACTTTACGGCTTAATTTAAATTTGCCAGTCTTAGGATCTAAGCCAACCAATTTAACCTTTACCATATCGCCTTCTTTGAACAAACCGTCCATGGTTTCTAACCTTGACCAGCTGATCTCACTGATATGCAATAAACCTTGTTTACCAGGCATGAATTCAACAAATGCGCCAAACTCTTTAATGCCCTTAACCGGTCCTTCGTATACATCACCCACTTGAGGAACTGCAGTGATACCACGTACCCAAGCAACTGCTTTGTCAACAGCTTCTTTAGACGCAGAGAAAATGCTTACTTCTCCAGTATTTCCTACTTCTTCAATATTAATGGTTGTACCAGTTTCACGCTGAATTTCTTGAATGACTTTACCACCTGGTCCAATCACTGCGCCAATAAATTCTTTGTCAATGATCAATTTAACCATGCGTGGTGCATGTGGTTTTACATCGGCCCTAGCCGCAGGAATGCACTCATACATGGCATCTAAGATATGTAAGCGTCCTGCACGTGCTTGTTCCAATGCTTCCATCATCACTTCCATGCTCAAACCGTCTACTTTAATGTCCATTTGTACGCCACAGATACCATCGCGAGTACCAGTAACTTTAAAGTCCATATCTCCTAGATGATCTTCATCACCCAAAATATCAGTAAGAATAGCGTATTTACCATCGGCTCTGGTAATCAATCCCATGGCCACACCACTCACGTGTTTTGGAACAGGCACACCTGCATCCATCAGTGCCAATGAACCAGCACAAACAGTAGCCATACTTGATGAACCATTACTTTCAAGAATATCACTTACCACACGAACGGTATAAGGATAGTCATTGCCTGGCATCATTTGCTTTAAGCTACGCATGGCCAAATTACCATGTCCTACTTCTCTTCTACCTACACCACGAATCATTTTTACTTCACCTGTAGAGAATGGAGGAAAATTATAGTGCAAGAAGAAATTACCATAATCAGATTTTGCAGCTGTTTCCAACAACAATTGGTCTAGTTTGGTTCCGAATGTTACAGTAGTTAAAGACTGAGTCTCTCCTCTTGTAAACAAAGCAGATCCGTGTGGAGAAGGCAGTGGTTCAACTTCCATAGCCAAAGGACGTACTTGGTCCAATTTGCGGCCATCTAAGCGAATACGGTCTTCTAACATCATATCTCTTACTACGGTCCATTTCAGGTCTTCATAGTACTTCTTAGCCAATTTCTTTTCTAGATCAGTTACATCTTCACCAAGGCTAGCCATTAACTCATCTTTCAATTGAGCATAAGCATCGCTGCGTTCGTGTTTAGCAGATCCTTTTCTAGAGATTTCATAAACCCTTTGTTTAGCAAAAGCAATTACTTTTTCATTAACAGCTTCGTCAGACGCAGGTTTTTTATAATCACGTTTGGTAGTAATACCCAATTGAGCACGCAAATCAGCTTGTGCTTTAATTTGAATGCGGATAGCATCGTGTGCAATTTCCAAAGCTTTTACTAGGTCTGCTTCAGCGCACTCTTTTGCTTCTCCTTCTACCATCATCAAGTTCTTTTCTGTAGCAGCAATCAAGAACTCCAAATCCGATTCAGCCAGCTGAGAACGGGTTGGGTTGATGATGTATTGACCATTGATACGACCAATTCTTACTTCAGAAATAATTTCCATTACTGGAATATCAGAAACGGCTAGGGCTGCAGAAGCGGCCAAACAAGCCAATGAATCAGGCATGATTTCTGGATCGCTTGATACCAATGTCACCAACACCTGTACATCGCACAAATAATCTTCTGGAAACAGGGGTCTCAGCGCACGGTCAATCAAACGGCTGGTTAGGATTTCATAATCGTTTAAACGAGCTTCTCTTTTGAAAAAAGAACCAGGAATACGGCCTGCAGAAGCAAACTTTTCTTGGTAATCTACGCTCAAAGGAAAAAAGTCTTGACCATCTTTAGGGTCTTTATTGGCAACAACGGTTGCCAGAATCATACAGTTGCCCTGGCTTACGGTAACAGCACCATCGGCCTGACGGGCCAATTTGCCTGTACCAATTGTCACTTCGCGTCCACCGCCAAGATCAAATTTTACACTAGTTGGTTGTGATAACATGTTTGTATTGTAGTAGGCCGCTGATTTACAAGCCGTTAAACCTGTAAATCGTGGCCTTTGTGAAAGGAAAATGAAAATGGAAATCAGGTGTAGACACAAAAAACTATTCCCAACCGTACGTGATTGTCAGTTGGGAATAGTCTATAAGTATCATGGTAAAGATTATTTTCTCAGACCCAGTTTTTCAATCAGGGCGCGATATCCAGTCAGGTTATGTTTTTGCATATAGCTCAACAAACGCTTACGCTGTCCAACCATTTTCATCAAACCACGCTGAGTAGAAAAATCTTTCTTGTTAGCTTTCAAGTGATTGGAAATGTGAACGATACGCTCGGTCAAAATAGCAACTTGTGCTTCAATTGAACCGGTGTTAGTGGCTTTTCCACCAAATTCTGCAAAAATACTTGCTCTCTTTTCTGTTGTTAAATAAGGCATCTCAAAATTTTTAAAAAGACTCCGGAAATTTACTTCTAATTTTTTATCGGCTGCAAAAGTAGGGATTAAATCATGAAAATTCGAATTTTTAGAACTGATTTTTATTTGACAACCCAATAGCCTGCATTCCACCGGCACAATCTGGTCCAATTTAGAAATAAATAGCCCTAATATGGCAATAAAAAGACCTATCTGATAGTTAGTTACCATAATATGTGGACGAGCAACGGGTTGCTGTCCTATTTTTCATTTTAGCTATCTATTCATGTTTGGCGTAACCATTCTGGGCAATAATTCAGCACTTCCTGCTTATGATCGGCATCCTACTTCCCAGTTGGTGACCATCAATGACCAATTATTGCTGATAGATTGTGGGGAAGGTACCCAAATGCAGATTGCCCGATACAGGATTAGACATAGCAAGATTACCCATATCCTGATCTCACATTTACATGGAGACCATTATTTTGGTCTAATTGGACTAATCACTAGTATGGGGCTTTTAGGTAGGGAACACCCCTTGAATCTTTATGCGCCTGCTGACCTATTAGATATTATACAATTACAATTGAAAGTTGCAAGCACTACCCTGCCCTTTCCTTTGAATTTTCACCCGTTAACAGCGGAAGGCACCATATTGGATCAACCCAAATTAAAGATTGACTGTTTTCAAACCATTCATCGGATTCCTTGCTGGGGATTTCTGATTACTGAAAAAAAGAAGCCCAGAAAGATTATTCGCGAAAAAGTGTTGGAATATGGCATTCCTGCAGCATTTTATGAGAATCTAAAAATGGGTGAAGACTATAGAACCAAGTCTGGAGAAATCATTTCAAATGAACTGGTCACCTTTGCCAATCACCCCAATAGGTCTTATGCTTTTTGTGCAGACACTTTGTATACAGAGAACTTCTTAGATAAAATTCAGGGCGCCACCATGGTTTACCATGAAACCACATATCTGAAAGATTTGGAAGAAAGGGCTTTTGCAAGGTTTCATAGCACCACTACCCAAGCGGCCAGTATTGCCGCTAAAGCGATGGCTAAAAAGCTGTTGATTGGTCATTTTAGCAGTAAATACGAAAAACTGGATCAATTTTTAAGCGAGACCCGCGAAGTATTTTCCAACACAGACCTTGCTATTGAAGGAGTCACTTACTTGATTCCCAACTAATCTCTAAACAACCAAGTCCAAGCTTCTGCAAATTCTGTTCTCCAGTAGGCTTCATTGTGTTGCCCCAGGGGACTCACCACTTTTCTGATCTGTATGTTTTGCTTTTTGTCTAAGAGGTCAGTCATTTTTTTCATATCGGCAACCATGGTTGCGCTTTCCTTACCTCCCGTATAGCAATAGATTTTAGGTGCATTGGCAGGATTGAACTTTTCCACCTCTGCATACAATTCAGGAGCTACCCAAAATGCGGGTGAAAATAGTAGACCGCCGCCAAAGGATTCAGGATATTGTGTAATTGCATACAAGCTAATTACTGCCCCCATACTACTCCCTCCAATAAAGTTATTGGCAGCAGACTTCTTGGTTCTGAACTTCCCATCTATAAAGGGTTTCAGTGTCTTTGCCAGAAATGCTGCATACTCTTTTCCTTCTCCAATACCGTATTGTGCATGGGTATAGGGATTGTATTCTGTCATGCGTTTATTTGTACCATGATCTATCCCTACAACAATGCATTCCTTTCCTATTTTTTGTTGCAAACTGTCTAGACATTCATCTACCCCCCATTCTCCAAAAGCTGCCGTTTGTTCATTGAATAGGTTTTGACCATCTTGCAAATACAAAACCGGATAGGTTTTGCCTGAACTAGCATATCCCTTGGGTAAATACACCCAAATTCTACGCTTTCTATTTAATGGGGTCATTGAAAATGCGGTATCCAAGATTTTGACTTGTGGGCTGGCCGTGTAGCGTTTAGGCTTATCCGGGTACTCATCCTTCCAACCGGCAATAGTTAGGTCTAAGGATAGGTCTCCATTTACTTCTAGGACCCTATCTGCAATATCTCTACCATCTGAGGTAGTTTCTACTTTCTCAAACCCACCACGGGTAAATTTAAAAGCATAGACGCCCGCAGCCAGGTCTTTGAGTACTACTGATTTTCGGCTACCACCAAATACTTTGAGTTTATAGTTCTCGTCTTTAGGATTCCAATTATTAAAATTTCCAGCTACATAGATATCCTCATTCTTTTTGGTGGCCACATCTGTTACCACCAGTCTAACAGTAAACTGTGCAATGGATATTTGTTGCATCAATACAGCCAATAGCAATAAAGTCAATTGTTTCATAGTCTGAAAGTACAAACAAGGCATAAAAAAACCACTTGCTTTCACAAATGGTTTTCAAAAGATTTGTTATAGTTCAAAAAGATTAATCTAAAATTTCTGCGTCTTTAGGGTATTTGCTTCTTACAAATTGAAAACTAGCATCAGGTAAATTAGCCGCAGTATTCAAATTGCTTAGCACAAATTCCAAGGTATTATTGCTTTTGTCTAAGACTTTAGCCTTGGTAATAATGCTTTTGGTTTTGTCTATATACACATTCACTTTTTGAAAGCTCTTGCGCTTGTCAATAGGTGTCATTTCAATTTCATGAAAATTCCCTGCAGAAGAAACCAATTTGTAATTAAAATCTTTGTCATAAAAATTAGACAATAGATTTTGAGGGCTAAGGGTCTGATTAGACTCTTCCAATAAAGACTTGGTAATGGTTTTAGCACCGTCAAAATTGTAGATGGTGGTACCATCACAAATAATTTCATTCTTACCCTGCTTTAGTACATATTTCTGCCCTTTTATGGCAATTGTACCAGTTTTAGTGCCATTGTCTTTTCCTTTGGCACTTACAGACTTGATGGTAAAATTGGCAGAGATTCCTTTGAATCCTTTCACTTTGGCACTCACTGATTCCAGTACCTTCTTGGCATTGGGATCATTCTGAGCAAAGAGTTGACTGCAAACAAATAGGATAGAAAATAGGGGCAAGTAGATTTTTCGCATAGTCTTATTTCTGGCGCAAATATACAACTTCCAAGGTTTGGGAAATAGGTTGCGCCTTAAAGCTTTTGACTAATCGGTTTTCTTCAAGTTTAAATCGGCCAACAGGCTTAACAGTTAGTTATGAAAAACTATAAGGAATCTAAATATTGCTCTAATTCCATTTCAGTTTTAAACCGTACTTCCCTGGCTTTAGAACCTTGGTTAGGCCCTACTATTCCAGAAGCTTCTAATTGGTCCATGAGCCTTCCAGCACGGTTATAACCCAGTTTCATCCTACGTTGAATGAGTGATGTGGAACCAATGCCACTTTGCACAATCAAGCGGGCAGCGTCTTCAAACAATGGGTCACGGTCTCCGCTTTCAAAATCCTTGCCTTCCAACTCTTTTTCATCTACGTATTCAGGTAATAAGAAAGCCTGAGGATAGCCTTGCTGGGCCTCAATAAAGGCACACACTTTTTCTACTTCCGGCGTATCTACAAAGGCACATTGCAAACGGGTAATTTCTCCATTATAGCTAATGAGCATATCGCCTTTACCAATCAATTGTTCTGCGCCACCGGCGTCTAAAATGGTGCGGCTATCAATTTTTGAAGAGACTTTAAAAGCTATCCTAGCTGGGAAGTTGGCTTTGATAGTTCCTGTAATAATATTGACCGATGGTCTTTGTGTAGCAATGATTAAGTGGATACCAATGGCACGGGCTAATTGGGCCAAACGAGCAATAGGCATTTCAACTTCCTTACCAGCCGTCATGATTAAATCTGCAAACTCATCCACTACCAAGACAATGAATGGCAAGTACTGATGGCCTTTTTCAGGGTTTAGCTTGCGCGATGTAAATTTCTCATTATACTCTTTGATATTTCTACAACCTGCTTCTTTTAAGAGGTCATAGCGTGTATCCATTTCTATACAAAGCGCATTAAGTGTATGTACCACCTTTTTGGTATCAGTGATAATGGACTCTTCTTCTCCTGGCAATTTGGCCAAGAAATGTTTTTCTATTACACGGTACAAACTCAATTCCACTTTCTTGGGATCTACCAAGACAAACTTTAATTGTGATGGGTGCTTTTTGTATAATAAAGACACCAAGAGTGTATTAATACCAACTGATTTACCCTGACCCGTTGCACCCGCCATGAGCAAGTGAGGCATGGCTGCTAAGTCTACAATAAAGTTTTCGTTGTCAATTTTTTTACCAATAGCAATGGGCAAAGAGAAATGGTTGTTCTGGAATTTTTCAGAAGCCAATAAGGTTTTCATACTTACCACGCTCTTGCGCACATTGGGAACTTCAATACCAATGGTTCCTTTTCCTGGAATGGGCGCAATAATTCTGATACCAAGGGCCGCCAAGCTTAGTGCAATATCGTCTTCCAGATTTTTAATCCTACTAATTCTCACACCTGGTGCTGGTACAATTTCATACAGTGTTACGGTTGGTCCAACAGTGGCTGCAATTCTTTGAATGGCAATATCGTAGTTCTTGAGCGTTGCAATAATTTGATTCTTGTGCGTCTCTAACTCTGCTGGATCATGCACAATTTTTTCACTGCCATGGGTCTCTAACAAGTCCAATGTTGGATACTTGTAATTTTTTAGATCAAGGGTAACATCGTACTTGGTACCAATAGAACCTACGGCAGCTTTTGCTGGCGCGATGTCTTCTTCAGGAGTTGGTACGGCCTTGATTTCTAATTCCAAATCTGGGTTAACAGATTCTCTAGATGTATTTTTTGATAGCGTAATTGGAGCAACCGTAATGGGTGGAATATCGGCCACAAATGGGGCTTCTATTTCCTCCTCTTCTATTTCTTCCATTGCTTCTCCCTCTTCTTCAATTGCTTCCTCGTTTCTTTCTAAAATACCAAACTCATTCATGGGATTGGATGCTGCAACTTCTTCTTTTACTTGCAATAATGCCGCACCCTCTCCTTTTAAACTATTTCCTTTTGCAGGCTCCTGTGTATCGTGTATAAAGAGTTTGGCTTCAGTACCATTTTGGTCCCATTCTTTGAACACGGGTGTTTCGTCATCTGTGATATCGGGCATCGCGCCAGCTATTGGCCTTTCTGCTGTTTTTTTGAAATTCCATTCGGGTAAATGAAAGCTGGGATTAAAACGCCAAATTAGATAGCTAAACACGGCCATGGCTAGTAAAGCACCTGTTCCAAATTGTCCCAACCATTTGACAAACCAATCTGATTCTAATTCTCCTACTGCTCCTCCCCAAGAAAAAGCAGACCCCTTACTGGCAAAAGCTGCAGCCATGCTCAACAACAACAATCCAACAACTACGTACTTGACATTCCTTACTAATTTGAAAATTTTCTTATCAAATAGTAGGTTCATCCCAAGTACAAAAAAGAAAGTGCAAAATAAATAAGAGGCAATTCCAAATCCTCTAAACATGAGTGTGTGTGCGGTATAAGCGCCTAAGACACCCAAAAGATTGGTGACTTTAACATCGGTGGTGGCAAAGATTTTTACACCAAATTGGTGTACCACGTCTTGGTCTTCTTGCCATGTAAATAAATAAGAGGTAAATGCTATGAATAGAAATAAAGCAGTCAACAGGCTTAATGCACCGGCAATTTTACCCGTACGTTCGTCCTTTACCACTTCTGCTACAGTTACTTCCGCTTCCTTGTCTGAAGTGAGTTCTTCTGGGTCCGGTGGTGGTGGCGTTTTCTTTTTTAAACTATTGGCCATGAAAACAAATATAAGCTATGCCTTCAAGCTTAAAACCCATGCCCGCCGGGATGTGCAAAACTGGTGTGCGCGGCCCAAGTTTTCCACCAAATCAGCCTTTTTTAACGGCCCAGGCCAGTTGTAGCCATCCTGCAATGAAGAATAAACCTCCAACTGGGGTAAAGGGACCCACATATTTAAGCCATTCTATTCCAGTAGCGGCTTTGATGGTTAAAATATACAATGAACCACTAAAGAAAGCCATGCCCACAATAAAACAAGCACAAGCATTGATCAGTGATTGATTGGGATATTTCTCATACAAAATGGCTGTAATGGCCAGTGCAAAAACATGATAAAATTGATACTTAACCGCTGTTTCATAAATGGTTAATGCCTCAGCTGGAACAATGGCTTTAAGTGCGTGTGCACCAAAAGCTCCCATAGCAACCGTTAGGGCACCTAAAATAGCTGCGGTAATGAAAAATGGTTTATGCATGTTCTTGGATGATTTTTAAAATGCTTTTTTCATTGATCTGCGACTCTTTTAGATGAATGTTGGCTTGCTGATAGAATCCCATCCGTTCCTCTCTTTTCTTGGTAAGAAAATCTGCCAATGCAGCATCACTCAAATCTTTGATCAAAGGACGATGCTCCTTTTCTGGCAATAATCTTTGAACCAAAGTATCAATGTCTGAATCAATCCAAATGGTGAGACCTTGTTTGTTCATCCATTCCATGTTCTCGTTAAAACAAGGAGTGCCACCTCCAGTAGCTAATACAAAGGCTTTTTTTTCTTTGAACCACCTAAGTACTTTGGCTTCCTGTTTTCTAAAATATTCTTCCCCGTCTTCTGCAAAAATTTCTGCAATGGTTTTCTCTTCGTTGGACTCAATTAAAAAATCCAAATCATAACCTCCTGTCTTGAATTTCTTTGAGAGCCATTTTGACCAATAAGATTTTCCGGATCCCATCATCCCAACTAAGAATATTTTGGGGCCTTTTGGATTGGCGTCCTTAGTTTGTTCCATCTTTATTTGAATGCATTAAATCCAGTAATGTCCATGCCTGTAATCAACAAATGAATGTCATGGGTTCCTTCATAGGTAATCACACTTTCTAGATTCATCATATGACGCATAATGCTATACTCTCCCGTAATACCCATACCTCCAAGCATTTGTCTGGCATCTCTAGCAATATTGGTGGCTATTTCACAACTATTTCTTTTGGCCATACTAATCTGTTGTGGTGTTGCCCTTCCTTCATTCATCAATATCCCTAGTCGCCAAACCAATAACTGTGCCTTGGTAATTTCAGTGACCATTTCGGCCAATTTCTTTTGTTGCAATTGAAAGCCTCCAATAGGTCTGTCAAATTGAATGCGTTCCTGACTATAGCGCAAAGCGGTATCATAACAATCCATAGCAGCTCCTAATGCACCCCAGGCAATGCCATAACGCGCTTTGGACAAACAGCCCAAGGGACCTTTTAATCCTCTTACATTGGGCAAGATATTTTCTTTGGGAACTTTTACATTGTCAAATACCAATTCACCTGTAGCACTGGCACGTAAGCTCCATTTGCCATGCGTGGTAGGCGTGCTAAACCCTTCCATCCCTCTCTCTACAATCACGCCCGTAATCACGCCTGCTTCATCCTTAGCCCAAACCACGGCTACTTGTGCAAAAGGAGCATTGCTGATCCACATTTTGGCGCCATTTAAAATTACATGGTCACCTGCGTCTTTGATATTGGTGAGCATGCCAGATGGATTGCTTCCATGATCTGGTTCGGTTAATCCAAAACATCCCAACCATTCTCCACTGGCTAATTTGGGTAGGTATTTATGGCGCTGTTCCTCATTACCATAGGCATAAATGGGATACATCACCAGTGATCCTTGCACACTTGCCGTACTTCTAATACCACTATCGCCCCGCTCCAATTCCTGCATCATCAGACCATAACTAATATAGTCCATTCCTCCCCCTCCATATTGCTCTGGAACAGTTGGACCAAAACAACCCATATCGCCCAATTGCTTTACTACCTGACTCGGAAATTCTGCCCTTTGTGCATAGTCTTCTATGATGGGAGAAATTTCTTTTTTTACATATTCTCTAACTGACGCTCTAATTAATCGGTGCTCCTCTGTTAGCAACTCGTCTAACTGATAATAATCGGGCGATTGAAACAAATCGGTTCTGGCAGCCATACAATGAATTTTTATAGACTAATACTGCAAAAATACTGCAGCCTTGATGATTGATCTTCTATTTCTTTTTCAGTTCTAATTCTCTATTCATTTCTTCTTCATCTACGGGTCTTTCTGTTGGATCACCTATCAAATACCTTGAGAAATAATCACTCATTTTCCAGAAGAAGTATTCTGTCATATCTCCAAATCCATGTCTTTGTGTTGGTAGAATAATCATATCAAAGCGTTTGTTGGCCTTGATTAAAGCATTAGCTACCCGCATGCTATTGGCTGGATGCACATTATTGTCAATCTCACCATGAGATAACATTAATCTTCCCTTTAAGTTCTTGGCCAAATCAGGATTCTTATCAATATTGTATTGAAAACTGGTATCTCCTTTTTCAGAAATAATTTCTTTTACTCCATGGTGCTTTTCACTCCACCAACGGTTATAAATACTATTATCATGATTACCAGCAGAGGAAACTGCCACTTTGAAAAAATCAGGATAAACCAACAAAGCTGCCGTACTCATAAATCCACCACCAGAATGTCCGTGGATTCCTACACGATTAATATCTATAAAGGAATGTCTATCGGCCAATTGCTCTGCTACAGCTTTCTTATCTGCCAAACCATAATCTCTTAGATTGCCGTATCCATAATTATGGTACCATTTACTCCTGCTGGGGTGACCACCTCTATTACCCAATGTAATCACAATCATTCCCAATTGAGCCAATCGGTCTGTACGATCCATTCCTTTGCTAAATGCTTTATTTACAGCTTCTGTTTGAGGTCCAGGATATACATATTCCATGATGGGATATTTCTTACTGCTGTCAAAATCAAAGGGTTTGTACATGACACCGTAAATATCTGTGATGCCATCATCGGCCTTGGCCTTAAAGGGTTGTGGAAACTTATATCCTGTAGCTAACAAACTACTAAAATCCGCTGTTTCCAAATCCATGATCTTTCTACCATCTGAAGCCAGTAATACGGACTTGGGAATAGTATTTACCCTAGAAAAATTATTGACCAAGTATTTCTTGTTGTCATCCATATTTCCACTATGGTCAAACTCCCCTGGATTCAACAACTTTAAACCACTTCCATCAAAATTCACGCGATATGCGTGCAATAGATAAGGATCCTCACCAGTTTCCTTACCATTGGCTGAGAAATACAATACCCTTGCTTTTTCATCAATACCCAAAATATCTTCACAATGCCAAGGTCCAGATGTGATTTGGTTTTTCAATTTGCCATTTTCATCATATAGATAAAAATGTCCCCATCCGTCATCTTCACTCCATTGAATTAATTCCTTACCCTCATTTACCAAACCTAGTCTACGAATCTCTATATAGGTATTCATTTTTTCTTCCCATAGCGTTTTGACTGTGGCAGTTTTTACGTCTACATATCCAATGTCAATCTTCTTAAGGTCTCTGCTGGTGCGGCTCAAATAAAATTTATCATTGGTACCCAACCAAAGTGATGGTCTAAACTCATCATCCCTGGAACTGATTTTTGCAGGAGCAGACCAAATATTAAGGTCCTGATCTTTGTATAAACCAGAAGCAATTTCCCTGCTGTTTTTGGTGGCGGTTTCAAATAAAAGCAAGTGCTCTATAGGGCTTTCTTTTTCACCAGGCATCCAATATTTGTAGGTTTCTAAAGTAGGTCTTGGGTCAGCAATACTATTGATCACCCATAGGTCTTTTACCCTTCTATTGTCTACCCTATTCATCACAAACCATTTGGAATCTGGTGACCATTGTACAAATACAGATTTGCGTTTGTTTTTGTTCTTTTCTTTATCTGCATTAGACTCTCCAAAACCATCGCTATGATAGCCAAAATTGTCTATCCCATCTTTGGTGATTTGGGTTTGAACAATGGTACTATCTTCTTCATTCTTCAAGGCTTTTTCATAATTAGCCTTGTCCATATACCATAGGTTTTGATTTTTTCCAAATAGAATGGTATTGCCATCAGGAGAAATATTGGCCCAAGATGGTCTGCGGAAGGGCTTTTTGAATCCAGTTAATTCAACCAATTCACCAGTTACCAAATTGTATTCAAAAAAGAATATCTTTTTCTCTTTTACAGGGGGCGCTCCTTTCTTGAGCGTACTGTCTTTCTTTTCTACATCCAAAGTACTCTTGACTTCAAAATGCACCCAGTTCTCATCCTTGATAAAGCGCATACTGTCTATATTCAAGTGCTGTGCATCCATGGGATCGTCTGTGATCTTTGTTAGTTTGGCAGCAAGTGCGGCTTGGTCAAACAACAATTTCTTTTCTCCTTTTACGGCGTCTACGATGTACCATTTTTTTCCTTCGGAGGTTTCATACATATACCAAAAACGGTCTGACTTTTTTAACCAATGTGGATCTACATTTAGACTAAACACCAGTTTTTCCAATTTCTTTGGTGAATACCTTGCGGCAGCAGCATAATTGGCCTTTGTAACAGGGGTTTGCTGTGCCCAAAGGGACTTGGCAATACATAGACTTAATAGGAATACCATCAAACGCATAGCAGTAGTTTTAGGCATTGAAAATACTAGATTCACCTCAAAACCGGACACCACCCGTCAAATAAACAATTATCTATCTTGTATCTAGGCTTAATGCTGATTTGTTGTATTTTTAATTGAATCAAGTGCTAAGCCATGAAAAAAATAATCTTAACTGCACTGGTTTTGCTGCCTTTTTGTTTATTGGCACAAAACAAGAAAGCATTGGACCCTGCCAATCAGATTAAACAATTTTGGTTTGTATTGTTGAAAAAAGGACCAGTTCGCAACCAGGACTCTTTAACTGCAGCCAAAATACAAGCTGGTCATATGGCCAATATCAATAGGTTGTATGAAGCAGGAACTTTAAAAGTAGCTGGGCCTTTTGCGGAAGAAAATCTGGCACAGGGTTTATTTATTTTTGATTGTGCTTCTAAATCTGAATTAGAAACCCTGTTACAAACTGACCCAGCCATCAAATCTGGTAGACTGGTGGCGGAAATTCATCCTTGGTATACGGCTCCTATTGGTAGCTTTACCCCCGGTAAACCCAAAAAATCTTGATGACCATAATGGGTTTTGCCAACAATATTGAATACTGCTATGACTATTTTAGTAATGGCAAACTGAAAAGAATACCCAACCTTAGAAAGCATTTATGACAAATAACTTGTTTCAATCTGGCATAGCTTATGCACAAGCTGCTGATCAAGCGGATGTTTTGGCCCCATTTAAATCTCAATTCCATTTTCCACAACACCAGGGAAAAGATGCTATTTATTTCTGTGGCAATTCCTTAGGACTTCAACCCAAGTCTTTGGCTGCGGCTATTGAAGTAGAAATGAAGACCTGGCAAAATTTAGCGGTGGGCGGATATTTTGGTGGCACCAATCCTTGGTTAAGATACCATGAATACCTACAACCCTCTTTGACTTCATTAATGGGTGCTAGCACCAAGGAAATCACTTTAATGAATAGCTTAACTGTGAACCTGCATTTGTTAATGTTGAGCTTTTATAAACCCAGTATTGACCGATACCAAATTATCATGGAAGCTGGGGCTTTTCCTTCTGACCAATATGCTATTGAAACCTTGGTTAAACATTTTGGATTGGATCCAGAGCAAGCCATTATTGAAATTAGTCCCAGAGAAGGTGAAAAGCTACTGCGGGAAGAAGATATTCTAGAGACCATCGCGCAAGCAGGAGGAAAACTTGCCATGGTCATGATGGGTGGAATCAATTATTATACTGGGCAGTTTTATAATTTGGAAACTATTACACATGCTGCGCATGCAGTTGGTGCCATTGCAGGTTTTGATCTGGCCCATGTGGCAGGTAATATTCCTTTGCAATTGCATGACTGGAAAGTAGATTTTGCAGTTTGGTGTAGTTACAAATATTTGAATGCTGGACCTGGTGCAGTGGGCGGGGTTTTTGTACACGAAAAATGGGCTTCTAATAGTGATACAGCAAGGTTGGCTGGTTGGTGGGGCAATGATGAACAAACTAGGTTCAAAATGGAAAAAGGTTTTCATGCCAAACCCAATGCCAGTGGTTGGAATATAAGTACTACCCAGGTATTCAATATGATTGGGTTAAAAGCTTCTTTGGCCATTTTTGATGAAGCCGGCATTCAGGCTTTACGAGCAAAAAGTATGCAACTCACCGCATATTTAGAGTGGCTATTACAACAGTTACCCAACCTACAATTTGAAATTATTACACCTGCTGAACCTCAATGGCGTGGCGCACAATTAAGTTTATACTTTAAAGATCAAGGCCGTGCTATTCATGATAAAATGATTGAAAATGGCATTATTGTTGACTATCGGGAACCGGGTGTCATTAGGGTGGCTCCTGCCCCATTGTATTGTAGTTTTGAAGACGTTTACCAATTTTATAGTATTCTAAAAGCACATTTCTAATGAGTACCCATATCAATAGCATGCTTTGCTTGGGCGATTCTTATACCATTGGAGAATCTGTTCCCTTACACGCTGGATTTCCTTATCAAACTATTCAGTTACTGCGTAAAAAAGGATTTCATTTTCATGCCCCAGAAATAGTAGCACAAACGGGTTGGACCAGTTTTGAATTGGCCGATCATATACTCAACCACCAATTAGAAACCAGCTATGATTTTGTTACTTTGCTCATTGGGGTAAATAACCAATACCGAGGCTTACCCATTAAAGGATTTGAAAATGATTTTGAATTCTTACTCAAAAAAGCCATTCATTTTGCAGGTGGGAACAGCAATAAATGTGTGGTACTGTCTATTCCGGATTGGAGCGTAACACCATTTGCCAGTAAGCGTTCCATAGGTAATGCCAGTAAAGAAATTGACGATTTTAATTTGATCTGTCAAAATTTTGCCAGCAAACACCAATGTCATTTTATCAATATTACCGCACAAACCAGACTGGCCAAAAATGATACCAGTTTGCTTGCGGGTGATCAATTACATTATTCTGCCAAATCACACGCAGTTTGGGCTAATGAGTTAGCCAATACTATAGAAAAACGCTTGTCAAAATAAATTATATTAATCCAAAAGATATTGCTTCATTTCTGCCGCATAGCCGGTTGAAACATCAGTTGCTTTTTGCGCAAAATCTCTATCAGAACTAGCAAATATGACTGCTCTACTGGCATTAACCAATAGGCCACAATCCTTGTTCATACCATATTTTGATACTTCTTCTAAGTTGCCTCCCTGCGCTCCAACGCCTGGCACTAATAAGAAATGTTCTGGGATAATGGTTCTGATATGTTCCAAATCGCTGGCCCTAGTGGCACCCACTACAAACATGAGGTTGTCAGGTGTTCCCCAAGAAGCCACTTTTTCCAAGACTTTTTCATAGAGTCTTTTTTCTGAGTTGCCCATGGTCAAATTGGGAACCATACTTGATTCTGGATAGGCATTGCTTACCATTAATTGTTGAAAATCATTACCACCAGCATTAGAAGTTAACCCCAATACAATAGTCCATTTATTGTCATATTCTAAAAAAGGTCTCACACTATCCTCACCCATATAAGGCGCTACAGTAACAGCATCAAATGGCAATACTTCAAAAAATGTTTTGGCGTATTGAGAAGAGGTATTGCCAATATCGCCACGTTTTGCGTCAGCAATTTTCAAATGGGTATCTGGAATATAATGCAGGGTTTTCTCCATAGATTCCCAACCTTTCAACCCCTGAGATTCATAAAATGCTGTATTGATTTTATAACTCACACAATGGTCCTTAGTAGCGTCAATGATGGCTTTATTGAATTCAAATACAGGATCTGCTGCGTCTTTTAAATGCTTGGGCAGCTTGGTAATATCCGTATCCAATCCTACACAGAGGTAGTTTTGCTTGGTTTTAATCTGGACTACAAGTTGGGAACGATTCATGCTACAAAGGTAAAAAGAAAAGCCACGATTACTCGTGGCTTTTGAATTTTTATCAGACTAGCTGAAAAATTTAATTCCTTCCTCCCACTCTTCACTCTTATCTCTTCACTTTTCACTTTCTTCCTCCTTCCTTCACTCTTCACTCTTATCTCTTCACTTTCTTCCTCCTTCCTTCACTCTTCACTCTTCATTCTTCACTTAGTAACTATACACTTGATAACCCCAAGCAGCCAAGTTAAATGTTTGCCCTGCTTTGATGCTTGCTTTCTTTTCTGTAAACAATTCTGTGGCTTCTCCAGCAATAGCGGCATCAGCAATACTTGCATCCACTGCTTTACCACTTAGGTTAACTACCACCAATACCCTACTATTACCTGCAGTACGGGTAAATGCATAGACTTGTTCATCTGCACTACTAACTAGTTTGCTAAACGCTGCATTGGATGCTAGTGCAGGGTTATTGCTATGCAGGTTCAACAACTTCTTATAAAAAGGGGCTCTACCAAATTTGGCAAAAGGAATGGTGTCTTTTTCAAAGAAAGAAATAGAACGCAATAAGGGTTCTTCCTGTGAGCTATAAATCAGTGGCAGACTGCGTTTGATGGTTTGGGTT
The DNA here is from genome assembly GCA_041164585.1 of Bacteroidota bacterium. Lineage (GTDB taxonomy): Bacteria > Bacteroidota > Bacteroidia > Chitinophagales > Chitinophagaceae > Sediminibacterium. The sequence goes on along the minus strand of JBEAPC010000225.1, from coordinate 3,600 downwards.
AACACAGCAAATGGAGCGTGTGATTCACCAGGCATGGTAGCAAAATCTGCCTTATTCCAACTGTTTTCATCATGGTTACTGGTAAAATACAAACGCATGGCATTCTTTGGAAAACTAGTATCGGTTTTGTTGATAATTGAATCCAAAGCCAAAGCATTGCGTTTTCCAGATGCAATCAATTTCATCATAGAAAAATCAGACCAAGTATAAGTAGCATCAAAACCATCAGTATGCATATTGGGTTTATCGCCCTCGGCTAAGAGAAATAAGTTCTTCTCTTTTTTCAATTCGGGAATGGCTCTTAACCAAAAAGCGTCTAATACTTCCGGGGCTACATCGCAACGGAATCCATCAATATCAGAGGTTTTAACCCAGTATTTCATACAGGCAATCATGCTATCTGTAAGTTCCTGATTGGTATAATTAAGTTTACGGGTATCTGTCCAGTCAAATTGAGAAACTGCTTTACCAGTGCTATCCTGTACAAAAAAATCAGGGTGGGTTTTCAACCAAGGATGATCCGCACCTGTATGATTGGGTACCCAATCAATCACTACTTTTAATCCTAATTCATGGGCTTTTTTAACTAGTTCATTCCAATCATCTAAATTGCCAAATTCAGGATTGATGGCAGTATAATCACTTACTGCATAATAGCTACCCAAGGTTCCCTTTCTATCTACCTTACTAATGGGATTGATGGGCATAAACCAAAGGGTTTGTACCCCCATGTCTTTTAGTCTTTGTAAGTGTGCTGAAAACGCTTTGAACGTACCTTCTGGCGTGTATTGGCGCACATTCACTTCATAAATATTACTATTCATGATCCAAGCAGGATGCCCGTCAATTTTAGCGGTATCTGTGGAAGCAATGGATTTGTCTTGGGGATTGGAGCAGGAACTGATGACGGCTGTCATGAGTACCAGAAAAAACAATTTCTTGTATGACATAAGCTTCGTTTAAGCCTTAAAATTATCAACTATTGTGTAAATTTCACACATTATAGAAGTATTTATTTTCTTGACCCTCTTCTAGCCTTTGAGTCAAAAACAAATGCTTTCTTTGCCGCAAAGCTTGAACTATGGAAAAAGCCCCCATGTATTATGGATCTTACCTGCATTTAGACAAAATCTTAGATAGTCAATACCCGGTTAGTTATGAAGCACCCAATGAGCCCGCACATGACGAAATGCTTTTTATTGTCATTCACCAGGCCTATGAACTCTGGTTCAAACAAATCTTGTTTGAAATGGACTATATCACTGGCGTATTTGGTCAGGACACCATCAATGATAATTCAGAAGACCTGAATCTTGTGAGACATCGGCTCCGCCGAATTACCAAAATCCTTGAATTGCTAAACCAGCAAGTGCATATTTTGGATACTATGACACCCTTGGATTTTCTGGAATTTAGAAACCTGCTTACCCCTTCTTCTGGATTTCAAAGCAAACAATTCCGTTTAATTGAAGCAAGACTTGGTCTTAGTTTGGAAAGCAGACACCAAAAAGATTATTATAAGCGCACCAATGAAGGTGGCTTTACCAAACCAGACTATGAGCATATCACCAATACTGAATCTAGCAATACCATTTTGCAATTGGTGAACAACTGGCTAGAGAGAATGCCATTCTTTGATAGTGCCTATTGGGAATCTGAACAAAATATTGCCTACGGCGATGCTGCCCAACACCCATTTTGGAGCCAATATAGAAGCATCTATGCAGCTGGACTTACAGAAAGAGAACAAAATAAGATTCATGATTTTGACTATATTTTTCTAGAAGCAGTTTTAGAATCTCATAGCCCTGAACAATTGGCTATGCTACGCAGTAATTTTTCTCCAGCTGCATTAAGAGCGGCTTTGTTTATCATGCTCTATCGCGATTTTCCCGTTTTTCAAACTTCTTATCAGATTTTGGATTCACTGATTGAAATTGACCACTTAATGAGTAACTGGAGACATAACCATTTGATCATGGTCAGAAGAATGATTGGCATGCGCGTAGGCACAGGTAATACTTCTGGAGCAGGATACTTAGAAGGCGCATTGAACAAGCACTATGTGTATAGAGATATTTCAGGTCTAAGTACTTTCTTGATTGAAAGAAAAAGACTTCCTAAACTACCGGAAGCATTGATTAGACATTTGGGCTTTCACCAATAATTGGTGTATCCTCCATAAACTTATACCAACTAAAAAGCCTCCCCGATTGTATCAGGGAGGCTTTTCTATGAGATTGTGTTTTTATGCAAAGATCACAAACAATGCATAAATCACACCTGGAATCCAGAATAATAAGGTCAACAATAAGCTGATCCAGAATTTAGTGTTAATGGCATTTTCATGAAGATAAACTGCTAATGGTGGTAACAAAATGGCTAAGATGGCTAGAAGCACAGTACTCACGCCAGCATCACCAGATGCTTTGGTAGCTTTATCTGCTTTGTAATTCTTCAACAAAGCTTTTGCATCTGCAATTCTTGCTTTTCTTTCTGATTTAGACAATGATTTGAAAGATTCCAAAGCATTTTTCACCATGACTTCGTCTTCTTTAGAAACATAAGCAGTAGCAGTATCATTTTTAGTACTTACCACAGGGATACTTGCAAATACGCTAGCCGATTGAATAGAAACAATGCAGGCAATCATGATTTTTTTCTTCATAGTGTTCAGATTAGGTTGGTTTAATACTAGTTTCTCAAATTGAAAATACATAATTTATATAAATAACAAATCTTCAGTGGACTTATCTTTTGCAAACCTGTGAAATTTACAAATGGGCATCGTATCTTTAAACTAGAAATTTAGCTATGCGTCTTTTCTATTGTTTAATTTTTGTTCTAGCATGTTCCTGTTCTAGTAAACAAGCAGTACTACTTCCTGCTGAAAATGCATTTGATGCAGGAAGAGAGTTTATTGATGCCAACCTTAAAGGGGATTTTCAAAAAGCAGCTTTTTATATGGTTGCCGATGAAAAAAACAAAGAATTTCTAGCTGTTGCTGAAAAGGAATATCGTCAAAAAGACAAAGAAGGAAGACAAGAATTGAGAACTGCTTCTATTAATCTTGAAAAAGTAGAAGACCTAGACCAAGCACAAAGCATTATTTATTTTAGTAATTCTTTTGATAAAAAACCACAAAAAATTAAAGTCATTAAAACCAACCAAGGTTGGTTAGTAGATTATAAATTTAGTTTTTCAACCCCTTAACTTAGCAAACCTTAAAAGATTCACATGAAGACACAATATGTATTGCACCCTTGGCATGGAGTACCTTATGGAGAAAACGCTCCAAGGGTAGTGACTGCGGTTATTGAAATTCCACAGGGTTCTCGTTGCAAATATGAAATTGACAAACCATCTGGCTTGTTAAAATTAGATAGGGTTATTTTCTCTTCTTTCTACTATCCTATTAATTACGGTTTTATTCCTCAGACCTATGGTGGTGATAAGGATCCGTTGGATATATTGGTTATTACTTCATTACCCGTTGTTCCATTGACTTTGATGGAAGCCAAAGTGGTAGGAGTAATGCAAATGGTAGATGGTGGAGATCCAGATGACAAAATTATTGCAGTTGCGGCCAATGATCCTGGT
>JBEAPC010000224.1:0-4213 GCA_041164585.1 Bacteroidota bacterium | reverse complement strand
GGCCTTATTTGAGAAACAATTACTATAAGCAACAATACGCAAACTACAAAGGGGATAGAAGTCAACCCATTATTAGGGATAGTAGGGAACGTAAGTATTTTGAATCAAAAGGACATCCAGAGCACAGAGAATGGCAAAGAGAAGAACAAAGAAAAAATAAAAGTCATGGCAATGACAATAAAAGAGGGAATGATAACAGGAAAGGAAATAGAAAAGATTAGCAATTCAACAAATAAAATTGATTTATGAAAAGAAATTACAACAAAACATTACTTATGTCTTGCATGATGTTTTTTACATCTATGGGGGCTTTTGCTCAAGACTTACCAAGTAGTTCAACAGTAGAGAATCCAGAGCTTTTTTCTGGAGCCAAAGTTTTTAGAACCTGGTCCATTGGTCTGAATGCAGGAATGTTAGCCCCTTTTGCAGCAACCGGGGGTAAAAATGATTTTTCCAAGTGGGTACCACAATTAGGCTATGGTGCTTATATCAAATACCAAGCTTCGCATACTATTGGCTTTCAATTAGATGTAATTAGAGGTACGTTAAAAGGAAACAATGACAAACTTTGGGCCGGTGCTCCACCAGTAAGCGATTTAGCCTCTTTTGAAACAGATGTGAATTGGGCAAGTAGTTTGAGTTTTGTATTTAATATGGGAAATATCAATTGGTCTAAATTGCACACAAGTATTCAACCCTATATTTCTGTTGGTGGAGGTGGAATTAATTTTAATCCACGTACTACCAGTAAAGCTGGGGTAGTTGTAGATACAAAACCTACGGGCAGTCTTACTGAATTTTATCTTCCATTTGGACTAGGTGTTAGGGCAAACTTAGGTAAATCAGTGAATCTTAATATAGGATATACTATGGCATTTGTAGATGCAGACAACCTTGATGGCTATTTGAAATCACCTTATTTAGGGGATAAATTTTCCTATGCCCATGCTGGTTTGGAATTTGCACTAGGTAATTCTAGAAAACCTCAATTGGCTAGACACAATCCACCTGCTGCATTAGCTGGAAAAGTCAAAGATAGGGATAATGCATTACAGTTAGAAATTGATGCCATGGAACAAAAGCGAAAAGCACAACTTGTTGAAATGGAATCCATGCGTACAGAAATGCAACGAATGAAAGCTGATTCAGATGGCGATGGTGTTTCTGACTATTTTGACAAATGTGCTAGTACGGTTAAAGGTGTTCAGGTGGATGGCGCTGGATGTCCGCTTCCAATAGCAAAACCTGCTATGGATACAACCATTATTAGAAACAACTATATAGTTACAGATGAGGATAGAAAAATAGCTGCGGATACTTTTTCTAATCTTGAATTTGATTTTGGAAAAGCTACTATTCGTCAACGTTCTTTTAGGTATATGGATAATCTTTCAGGTTTGTTAATCCAAAAAGGTTTTAGACTAAAACTTTCTGGACATACTGATTCAAAAGGATCAGATGAATTCAATATGAGTCTTTCTTATAACAGGGCTAATGCGGTTAAAGATTATTTGGTTTCAAAAGGAGTAGATGGTAACAAAGTAGAAGCCATTGGTTTTGGAGAAACACAACCTTTGGAATCTAACAAAACAGAAAAAGGAAGACAAGCCAATAGAAGAGTTGCATTTATCTTGTATTGATCCATATCCATTTTGATGATCAAGGGGTTTGCGGTCAGCAAATCCCTTGCATCAAAAATTTTATTTTTCAAGAGCACAACTGATTTAAGTGTAGCTTTCATGGTATTCTGTTCTAAGATTCTCCAATACAAGCCTAGAAGTTGAAAATCTATATCAAATACATGGTGAGTACCCGTTGCAAAATGGTTGTAAAAGCCGAATTAGAAAAGTTAGGTATTGTTTATAATTATGTAGAACTAGGTCAAGTGGATCTTCCCGAAAACCTTTCCAGTATAGAAAAACAGGCATTGAGTGATTTATTACAGTCTTCCGGATTAGAATTAATGGAAGACAAAAAAGCTGTCTTAATAGAAAAGATTAAGCAAGTAATTGTTGAATTGGTGCATTATTCAGAAGAACCTTTGGAAGTCAATTTTTCGGAACACCTGAGTAAGAAACTGTCTTATGATTACACTTATCTATCAAATTTGTTTTCAGAAACTGAAGGAACAACCATTGAACGTTATTTGATGATTCACAAAATAGAGCGAGTTAAGGAATTGATTATTTACAATGAATTAAACCTTACTGAAATTGCTTGGAAGATGAATTATAGTAGCGTTGCCCATCTTTCACATCAGTTCAAAAAAATAACTGGACTCACTCCTTCTTTTTTTAAGGCTATTAAAGACAAGAAACGTACAGGCCTAGACAACGTGTGAATCTTGTAAAAGAGAGCCGTATACCTGTAATAGAATGCATCTTATCTATTGCCAACTTTACATGGCAATCAATCTTATTAGTCTAAATGCAAATCATGAAAAACAATAGATGTTTGGGGGTTTGGATGGATCATCATCAAGCTCACTTAATGGAGTTCTCATTAGATCATCCCAGTTTAAAAACCATTGAATCTAGTTTCAGCCATGAGCAAAGGGCAGAAAGTTTAGAAAAGGGAGAAAAGCTAATGCATCACAAAGAAAATCAAATGCAGGAATCTTTTTATAAACAGCTGGGCGATGTAATGCAAGAGTATGATGAAGTGTTGCTTTTTGGACCAACTGAAGCTAAAGTAGAATTGTTTAACAGGTTGCGTGAAAATAAAGCTTGTTCGCACATTCATTTCTCTCTTAGACAAGCTGAAAAAATGACCGAAAATCAGCAACAAGCTTTTGTAAGAGAATTTTTCAGAAAACCAGTTATGCACTAAGTGCAAGAAAACAAATTGAAATTATGAAAGCAAATATTGGAATCTCAGAAAAACACTTACTAAAATCTACTGGATTACTTTCAGAGATACTTGCAGATGAAATGATACTTTATGTTAAAACAAGAAAATTTCATTGGAACGTAAGTGGTGAAAGCTTTTTGGAGTTACATAAACTCTATGAATCACAATACAAGCAAATGGAAAATTCCATTGATTTAGTGGCAGAACGTATGGGAAAACTAGGTCCAAAAACGCCGGGTACCATGGAAGAATTTCTACAGAATGGAAGGTTAAAAGAATCTCCAGGTAAATATCCCACATCAAAAGAAATGCTAAAAGAGTTATTAGATGATCATGAAAGCTTGGTAATGTTTTTAAGAAAGTCTATTGCACAAATAGCTGGAAAAATAAACGATGCAGGAACTGCTGATTTCTTAACAGGATTAATGGAAGAACATGAATCAATAGCCTGGGTTCTTAGAAGGTATCAAGAATAATTAATTCAATAAAAATTTACTCCATGGGAAAAGATAACAAATGGTCTATTGACCAAGCACATTCTGAAATTGGATTTAAGGTTAGGCATTTGATGATTTCACATGTAAAAGGTGCCTTTAAAACATTTGATGCTAGTATACATACAGAAGGAGCAGATTTTAGCACGGCGGATATTGACCTTTGGATTGATGCGGATTCTGTTTCAACTGGTGACAAGGATAGAGACAATCATTTAAAAGCAGACGAGTTTTTTGATATTGAACACCACCATCAAATCACTTTTCAGTCTCATACTATTGGGAAGGCAGATAAAGATGGTAATCATACACTTTGGGGAGATTTAACTATTAAAGCAACAACTAAACGCATTTCATTAAATGTACATTTTGGTGGATTGATTGTTGATCCTTGGGGTAATGAAAGAGCGGGTTTTACAATCACTGGTATGATTAATAGAAAAGATTGGGGCTTGGAGTGGAATCATATTATTGCGGCTGGCGGATGGATGGTTGATGAAGAAGTATATATTTTCTGTGAAATGGAATTAACCAATATGGGCGCTAAAGTGCTACATATGGATTTATTGCCAGAATTAGACCAAATAGGTGATCAATAAAACAAACAACATGAAAAAAACAATTTATCTACTTGCCATGGTTTTGGCAATAATCAGTTTTAATGCTTGTGGTCCTGCATATGTTAGTATTGAACCAGCTTATGTTGAATATGAACGACCTATGCGACCAAGTATCAATCATATTTGGATTGAAGGTGATTGGCTTTGGAGTAACCAAACTAGAACTTACCGTCAAGGAAGGGGAAGATGGGAGCAATCAAGAAATGGAAGAACCTATCAACAGGGTCATTGGAAGCAAGGTACTCGTGG
>JBEAPC010000223.1:0-6260 GCA_041164585.1 Bacteroidota bacterium | reverse complement strand
TGACTTTTGAATTTTTACTTATCCCGCAATATTGCTAGTTACAGAAATTGATTCACTCATTAATTCTCTTACTGCTGCAGCAATACCTTGCGCATCATAAGCGCATTCGCGATGCAATTCTTTGGGGCTTCCGTGTTCTACCAAACGGTCTGGAATACCCAAAATAGTTACATCGGCTTTATAGCCATATTTGTTCATGAATTCTAATACCGCTGAGCCAAATCCTCCTACAACTGTTCCGTCTTCTACTGTCACAATTTTGCTGTATTTGCTAAAGGCTTCGTGTAGTAAATCCTCGTCAATAGGTTTTACAAAACGTAAGTCATAATGCGCTGGATTAATACCCTCGGTTCTGAGTTCACGAATAGCTGCTTGTGCAAAATTACCAGGGTGTCCAAAACTCAAAATGGCAACGCCTTCTCCGTCTTTGAGTTTGAGTCCCTTACCAATAGTCAATGCTTGGAATGGTGTTTTCCATTCTACCATTACACCTTCTCCTCTTGGATAACGAATCACAAAGGGGTAATGGTTTTCCGGCAATTGAGACGTGTACATGAGGTTGCGCAATTCCTGCTCATTCATAGGTGCACTGATCACCATATTGGGTATACAACGCATATAAGGAATATCGTAGCAACCATGGTGTGTTGGTCCGTCTTCTCCTACTAATCCAGCTCTATCTAAGCAAAGGGTTACGGGTAGTTTTTGAATAGCTACATCGTGTACCACTTGGTCAAAAGCGCGTTGCATAAAAGAAGAATAAATATTGCAGAACACGCGCATACCCTGCGTGGCCAAACCAGCACTCAATGTAACTGCATGCTGCTCACAAATACCCACGTCAAAAGCACGGTGTGGCATTTTCTCCATCATGAATTTCATGGAACAGCCACTAGGCATAGCGGGTGTTACTCCCATGATGGCTTCATTCATTTCAGCCAATTCTAATAAAGTATGTCCAAATACGTCTTGGTACTTAGGTGGTTGGGGAGCAGTAATGGGTTTCTTCACAATCTCTCCGGTTACCTTGTCAAACAAACCTGGGGCATGCCACTTGGTTTGATCCTTCTCGGCTAGTGCATATCCTTTTCCTTTTACGGTCACAATATGCAATAGTTTGGGTCCGGGAATATTTCTTAGGTCTTTCAGCGTATCTACCAACTTGGTAATATTATGCCCGTCAATGGGTCCAAAATAACGCAGGTTCAATGCTTCAAACAGGTTGCTGCTCTTAGAAACTACACCTTTGATATTGGCTTCTAGTTTGCTGGCCATTTCACGGCTAAAGGTTTTGCCCACGGGTAATTTGCCCATTAGGTTCCAAACCTCATCGCGCATTTTATTATAAGTAGGTGAAGTGGTAATATCCGTTAAATAACCCTTGAGTGCTCCCACATTAGGGTCAATGCTCATACAGTTGTCATTGAGGATAATCAAGACGTCACTATCGGCCACGCCTGCATGATTCATAGCTTCAAAAGCCATGCCCGCTGTCATAGATCCGTCTCCAATCACCGCTATAGACTTTCTGTCTTCTCCCTTGTATTTGGCTGCCATGGACATACCCAAGGCGGCAGAAATGCTGGTAGAAGAGTGGCCTACGCCAAAAGTATCATATTGGCTCTCGCTTCTTTTGGGAAAACCGCTAAGTCCATTGTATTTGCGGTTGGTGGCAAAATTGTCCCTTCTGCCAGTGAGGATCTTGTGTCCATAAGCCTGGTGACCTACGTCCCAAACCAATTGGTCATAAGGGGTATTGTACACATAATGTAGGGCCACGCTTAATTCTACCACACCCAAACTGGCTGCAAAATGACCTCCGTGAACGCTCACTACGTCAATTATATACTGACGCAGCTCGTCGCTTACTTGATGCAATTGTTCCCGGCTGAGCTTTTTAAGGTCATCGGGGCAGTCAATTTGCTGTAGAAGTGGACCGGCCTTTATATCCATGTGACTTTATTTAGATGTAAAAATAAGCATTTACGGCTTGCAAACGCTGCCGTTAAAATAGTACAACACCCTTTGAAACAGATAGTTCGCCGCGGGTAAGGGGAATTTCTGCCAAACAGATACCGATTTTGCCTTTAATCCCAAAATGAAGCGGCTGGGCCTAGTTTAGAGGGTATCTTTGCAGGAACATGAGATGGAAAATATCTGCATATTGGTGGTGCCAGTTAGGCGGTTGGTTGTTTTACAGCCTGGCCATGGTGTTTTTTGCCTTTGTTTTTGAGCAGAAATACACCAATATCTTCTATTCTAGGTTGGCCATTGGCGTTTTTGCCGGTATGCTCTTTACCCATTTGCTCAGGCTCTTAATCATTCGTTTTAATATGCGCCCCCCAACACAGAAACAGCGTTGGTTTCAGTTGGCCTTATTAATCCTGACCATTTGCGTACTTTATAATATGGCCAATTCTGCCATAGTGGAATGGTTCAAACTCTATGACCCTGTTAAGAAAATCTCTTTTGAAAAACGTTTTCTGGGTAATTTGATTTTTGATTCTCCTTTGATTTTTGTTTGGACTTCTATCTATTTTGTTTGGCATTATATTGAAGCAGGAAGAAATAATGAGATCCAACAAGTAAGACTAGAAACCTTGGTCAAAGAGCTGGAACTCAAGACCATCAAGAGTCATATTAATCCCCATTTTATTTTTAATGCCCTTAACAGCATTCGTGCTTTGGTAGACGAGAATCCAGATAGGGCTAGAACCGCCATTACAGAGCTGAGTAATATTTTGCGCAGCAGCATGCAGGCCGAGAAATTAGAGCTGGCTCCTTTTGAAAAAGAATTGGGGATTGTCAAAGATTATCTGGCTTTGGAACATATTCGTTTTGAAGACCGTTTGCGTATTGAGTACGATATTGATGAAGATACCATGGGTCAACCCGTGCCTCCTATGATGTTGCAGACCTTGGTGGAGAACGCCATCAAACACGGAATTAGCCAACAAAAGGAAGGTGGGGTAGTGCGCGTGATTTCTGATTTCAAAGACAACCACCACGAATTGATTGTGCAGAATTCTGGTCATTTAAATGGGAGCTTGGAGGCTGCCGCCGATGGTTTTGGAATCAATAGTACCCGTAATAGACTTAAATTATTATTTGGCGGAAAAGCTAGTTTTGATATTCGGGATACCGCCGATGGTATGGTTGAAGCGATAGTAAAAATGCCCGTAAAAGATGTACATTATTAAACCTTGATTATAGCGTTATGGCAATTAGAGCAATCATTATTGACGACGAAAGATTGGCCCGCAATGAGCTCAAAAAACTTTTGCAAGACCACTCAGACATTGAAGTCATTGAAGAAGCCGCCAATGTGGACGACGGCATTGAAAAAATTGAAACCCTAAATCCGGATTTGATTTTCCTAGACATTCAAATGCCTGGCAAAACCGGATTTGATTTGTTGGCCGAAGTGGAAAAAGCACCTCGTGTGATTTTTACAACTGCTTATGACGAATACGCCATCAAAGCCTTTGAAGTAAATGCTTTGGACTATTTGTTGAAACCCGTAGAACCCAAGCGCTTGGCTGATGCTATCCAAAAATTGCATTTGGAAATCAGCAAGGAAAACGCTGGTCTCAATGGTTTGAATCGTGGTCCATTAACAGAGTTTGACCAAGTGTTTGTAAAAGACGGTGAGCGTTGCTGGTTTGTAAAACTAGGAGAGATTCGTTTGTTTGAAAGCGTGGGAAATTATGCCAAAGTATTCTTTGGTACCAATAAGCCACTGATCTTAAAATCACTCAATGCCTTGGAAGAAAGACTGGATGAACGCATGTTCTTCCGTGCTAACAGAAAACATATCATTAACCTTCGTTGGATTGAAAAAATTGAACCCTATTTTAATGGTGGTTTGTTAGTAGATCTAAAAGGTGGTGAGAAAATTGAAGTGAGCCGCAGACAGACGGTGAAGTTTAAAGAAATGATGAGCCTCTAGTTTAGTGAAGAGATAAGAGTGAAGAGTGAAGAATGGACGATGATTAGTTTGAGTAGTGAAAAAGGGGAATAAATATTTAGTAGGCGTGATTTAGTTGCGCCTATTTTTTTGTTTTATATTGAACACTGAAAAAATTGCTATGAAAAAAATTAGTTTGGCTATTTGCCTATTTACTGTGACCTACTTGCAGGCCCAAAATATTGATGAAATTATCAATGCCAAAGAAGTAGATCGTATAGAGCGAACCCTTGCTTCTGACGAGATGCAGGGCCGCAAAACCTTTAGTCCTGGAATTGAAAAAGCGGCTGCTTTTATTGCAGCAGAGTTTAAACAAACCGGTTTACAAACCTGGAAAAACAGTGGCACTTATCTGCAAGAATTTGTGATGATGAAGCCTAAGTTTATCAATGCTAGCTGTAATTTCAACGGAGTGGCTGTTGATAGCAGAGACGTAATTGTGGTTACTTGTCAAACAGATGTAAATATCAGTGAAACCAGTGGGTATGAAAAAGTGATGATTGCCAAAGGAGCCAACCTTTTTAGCGAGGCCAGCAAGTTGGTACAGTCCGGTAAAAATTATTTTGTTACGGTAGACACTAGTTTTGCCAAGAATTTTAATAGGCTTACTGGTTTAAAAAGACAATTATTCAAAGCCGATAATAGCGTTGTTTTTGTATTAGCTGCAGAGCAACCCAAAACTTTTACTGTTAGTTCTAAACACGAATTTACCGAGCAAAAATTGGCCAATGTAATTGGTGTTTTGCCTGGTAAAAGTAAGAAGAACGAATATGTGATTTTCTCTGGTCACTATGACCACTTGGGTATTGGTAAGGCTGTGAACAATGATTCTATCTACAATGGTGCCAATGATGACGCAGCTGGTACTACTGCTGTAATGATGTTGGCCAAATATTTCAAAGCCAAAAAAGACAATGAGCGCACCCTGATTTTTGTAGCGTTTACTGCGGAAGAAGTGGGTGGTTTTGGTGCTACTTATTGCTCCAGACAATTTAATCCAGATGACGTGAAAGCCATGTTCAATATTGAAATGATTGGTACAGAAAGTAAGTGGGGAACCAACTCTGCCTATATCACGGGTTATGAACAAACCGATATGGGTAAGATTTTGCAAGCCAATTTAGAAGGAACGGGTTTTACTTTTCACCCAGATCCTTATACCGATCAAAACCTGTTCTATCGCTCTGATAACGCCACTTTGGCTAGACTAGGTGTGCCAGCTCATACCATTTCTACTTCTAAAATGGATATTGAACCCAATTACCACAAAGTGACTGATGAGATTGGAACACTAGATATGGAAAATATGGCCAGAATTATCAAAGCCATCGCCCTAAGCTCAAAAGGCATTGTGAGTGGAAAAGACACCCCTTCTAGGGTAAATGTGGATGGATTAAGATAAATCTACAGATTCAAATATAATTGGGCTCAGCAGGTAACTGCTGGGCTTTTTTGTGTCATAAAGATTTGTAATTAAGCAATCACAGGAACGCTGTGAATAGCTGCGCTGATTTCGGCTATCAGGGTAGGGTCTTTTTCAATGGCATTGCCTACTACAATAATATCGGCCCCAGCCTTACAGTTTAAATAGGCTTTTTCGGGGGTTGTAATGCCACCACCTACAATCAAGGGAACTTCAATATTCTTGGCCACTTTTTCAATCATAGCTTCTGTAATGGCTCTTTTGGCGCCACTTCCGGCGTCCATATAGATGAGTCTCATACCCAACATTTCTCCCGCCATGGCCGTGCAGAGCGCAATTTCATTCTTGTCTGCCGGAATGGGTGAGGCATTGGAAATATAGGAAACCGTTGTGGGGGCTCCACCATCTACTACCATGTAACCGGTTGGCATGATTTCTAAGCCGCTTTTACGTACAAAGGGGGCACTAATTACGTGTTGTCCAATCAATAATTCAGGGTTTCTACCAGAAATCAGGGACAAATAGAGCAGGGCGTCTGCGTATTTGCTGAGCTGGGAGGGGGAACCGGGAAACAGGATCACGGGAATGGAACAGGAAGCTTTGATTTGTTGGATACACTCGTCTAAATGATTAGAGATAACCAAACTGCCTCCCACAAAAAAGTAGTCCACTTTGGCTGAAACCGCCAACTGTACCAGTTCTTCAATCTTGGCTGCGTCTACCTTGTCGGGATCTACCAGCACGGCAAAAGACTTCTTTCCCTGCTGCTTGTTCGCTACAAATTGTTGATAGATTGCTTGTTTCATGTAAGAATTGGAATATTTCCTTGGCTGCAAAAATGCAAAAAAGTTTTTGTTTATGGTGTTTATT
>JBEAPC010000222.1:0-3845 GCA_041164585.1 Bacteroidota bacterium | reverse complement strand
TATGGGTAATTTCCAAATCAAGATTGTTGATAAGTGTTTTAGCGCTATTGGCAGGAGCAGCAGGATCTATCCAGCAAATTGTTACTTTTAAATTAATGGCGTTACTGGGTATTTGAATCAGGTGTTGATTGGTTTGATTAGCCAATACATTTCCTTGTATGGTTTGACCATCTTTAAGCGTTTTAATAGAACGCCAAGCATTGGCAGATCCAAAACCAGCATTATAATCAGTCCCTGGTCTATCAATATCATCTGCACTATTGATTAAGACCGCTTTTATCATGGCGGAACTTGGTGCTTTTTTACTAGGATGATATTGTATAAAAGCATCTCTAATTAACAAACAAATACCCGATACAATTGCCGCAGCACCGGAACTTCCATCTTCACCCAATGCTACTATTTCTGGTTTTACTCTACCGTCAAAAGATGGTCCTTTGGAACTAATTGGAATAACCCTATAAAAAGAATCTGTTGCACCAACTGTAAGAATATTTTTAGCCATTTTAAAACTACCAGACAAATTGGAAAACCCTGCAATCCCTTGATAGACGCCAGTGATAGGGGATTTGTCACCCAAATTACCCGCTGAAAATACATGCAACAAAGTACTGTCTTGGTTTAATTGAGTATCATAAGCGGCTGCATCGTTTCCATAATAATTTTCCAATCCAACTCCATAAGAATGATTTTGAATGGCCACTTTTAATTGTTGTAATTCAAATAGATTATCGGGCAACAAATTATTAAAATCTGAACTACTAATATTTGCTCCCCATGCAACACCTTTTCCAGTATAATAAGTATTACCAGCCCCACCAACAATAGTTGTCATAGTGGTTGCATGCGTTTGCAAAATTTTTGCAGCTGAAGCGGCTTTGAGATATCTTCCTTTAAAATCAATATCGGTAGTATCCATCAATTCCTCTTTAATAGAGATGGTTGATCCTTTACCATTTAATTGGGGCCAAATCTTATGCACCAGATTTACCTTATTGGTAGACAAATCAAAACCCGTTAACTCTCTCTCAGTAAATTGACTATACCCATTCCCTAAAAAGGCAAAATAGAAACAGCAAAAACAGCTTATCATTCTCCCCATAAATAGCTTTCTAATGATTTAAAGTAGGTGAAAACACCGTTTTTTCCTTGATTTTTCAAAAATTTCTGAAATTATTTATTTTTTATAATAAATTGTTTCTTGTCATAAGACAAATTATAATTCACAAACCAAAACAAAACCCATGAGAAAAAATTTCTTCAAATTCCTAACTGCGTCCTGTATTTTATTTACAGCATTATCTTGTAACAAAGCCACAACAGAAGTAGCTACACCAGAGATTCCTCAAGACGTAATTAATAGTATTAAAGCCATGGGTTTTAGTACTACAGATATAGTTATGGAAGACGGTGGCTATATTGTTGAAGGCGATATTTTTATTCCCGGTGCAGAACTAAAAAGGAATATTGCCGGTGCATTACTTAGAATTGGTAGCACTGAGCAATACAGAACTACCAATTTGGTGACTGGCTTACCAAGAGTGATTACTGTTGCGCTAAGTTCTAAAATCAAAGCTTCTGTTTATGGACCAGTATTAGATGAAGTAGTTAGACGCTATAATGCTGAAAACTTGCAGATTACTTTACAAAGAGTTACTTCAGGTGCCAATATTACTTTTGACAATGCTTCAGGTAGTTATTTAGCTTCTGCTGGATTCCCAACAGCCTCTGGTCAACCTTATAATTTAGTAAAAGTGAACACTAGAGCTATTGGTTCTGGTACAACAACTACTTTTATCAATTATGCTGCAACCATTTTTGCGCATGAATTAGGTCATTGCATTGGTTTCCGTCATTCTGACTATATGGATCGTTCTTATAGCTGTGGTGGTGCTGTATCTAATGAAGGAGCTTCAACCGTAGGTGCTATTTTAATTCCTGGAACTCCAGCTGCTGCTGATCCAAATTCATTTATGTTAGCTTGCATTGGATCAAATCAGAATCGTTATTTTAATGCAAATGATAAAGTTGCATTGAACTATTTGTACTAGTCTTTACAAGATATCCCTTAAAAAGGCTGCCAATGGCAGCCTTTTTATTTATGTAATAAATGAGATTTCATGGCTTGAATTTCCACCGGATCAACCAAACAGTTTTGCAAGGATTCTTGCATAGACCCAACCTTAAATTCCATACTACTGGGAACTAATTTTCTAGCGGAGGAATGCAATTCCTGAGCACCAGTAAAATTGGCCAATGCTTGAATATTGCTAGCCCTAACACCAGAACCTGGCATGATGATGATTCTATCATCTGCTTGATGAACCAATTGCTGAATCAAATCCTTGGCATCAAAGGCATTGGGTTGTTGACCACTGGTCAGGATTCTACTGCAACCTGTTTGAATAATGGTTTCAAGCGTTTCCAAAGGATCTTTGGCACGGTCAAAAGCCCTATGAAATGAGACTTCCATGGGATATGCCTGTTCTACCAACTGAGCCGTTCGTTCTGAATCAATGGTACCATCGCTCTTGAGCAAACCAAATACAACACCCTCAAAACCCAATTCCTTGGCTAGCGCGATGTCTTTTTGCATAACCCGATAAGCGGAATCACTGTACAAAAAATCACCCCCATGTGGGCGGATAATGGGAAAAACAGGAATGGAAACCAGCTCACGAACGGTTTTCATAAAACCATAGGAGGGTGTGGTTCCCCCATCTTGGGGATTCTCACAAAGTTCTAGTCTATCGGCGCCAGCCTCGGCAGCAGCCATAGCGGAGTCAATATTAAAAACGGCTATTTCTAAGATCCGGCTCATTAGATGATGAATTTACCGGGTACCATAAAGTTCTTGTCATCGGCGTAGCAAACGGCAAAATCAAAGCCTTTTTGAATGCAATAGCCGCCGTATTCGCCTTTTTTATTGATAGCAATAAAACCAACTTGAATGTCTTTGGCTGCAGGTCCCTTAATTTTAATGATTCTTTCTACTGCTTTTTTACAAGCCATTTCTGGAGAATTTCCTTGGCGCATCAGCTCTACTACTAAATGAGAACCACAGATTCTGATCACATCTTCACCCTGACCAGTAGCTGTTGCAGCACCAATTTCATTGTCTACAAATAAACCTGCGCCAATGATAGGGGAGTCCCCTAGTCTTCCGCGCATCTTAAAACCCATGCCACTGGTGGTACAAGATCCGCTTAAATTGCCGTTGGCGTCAAGGGCTACCATACCAATGGTATCGTGGTTCCAATTGCCATTCTCTAATTTATGCGGTGCAAAAGCTTCTTGTTTTTTCAGGTTTCCTGAGTTTTCAATATTGATTACTGGTTTGTATTCGCTTTTGATGAGCCAATTGTCATAAGCTTTTTGGGCTTCTACAGAAAGCTTTTGAGGTTCTAATTCAAATCCTTCTGCTTGCGCAAATTGCTGGGCGCCAGAACCCACCAGCATCACGTGCGGGGTTTTCTCCATCACGCGTCTGGCTACAGAAACTGGATGTTTAATTCTTTCTAAAAATGCTACGCTACCACAATTGGAAAATTCATCCATGATACAGGAATCCAGGGTTACATATCCGTCTCTATCAGGATTGGCTCCCAAACCCACACAGCAATTCTGCGATGCTTCCGTAACACGTACGCCTTGTTCTACCGCATCCAATGCTCGGCCGCCCTTAGACAAAATCGCCCAGGCTGCTTTATTGGCTTCAATGCCTTCACGCCAAGTAGATATCACAATGGGTTTACGAGCTTCGGCTTCAGATCTAAAACTGCTGAACCCAATAGCGGACAATCCTAAGGAACCTAATTTCAAGAAACTGCGTCTAGCGAGCATGG
>JBEAPC010000221.1:0-7377 GCA_041164585.1 Bacteroidota bacterium | reverse complement strand
CCCCAAGTACCATAGCCATCAAATTCGTTGTTATAAATAACTTCTTCTTGTGCATAAATGTTAGAAACAAGTAGGCATAACAATACAGTAATTGTTGAAAATAGACGCATAGCGTAATTATTTTTTAATAAACACAAACTCGCCCCCTTCATCACCCACATTTTTAATGGCTGCGTATTGAGGTGAGGTTTCAGAATTATTTAGAATGGCTTCATAAAAACTATCAAACAACTTTTTAGCTGTTAGATATTTTTCTTTGTTCTCTTTTAAATTCTTTTTCAGGTAATAGACAAACTTGCTATTATCTGGTACGGGTTCCAGATTGCCACTAGCCATAATCTTCCGGCTAGGTACGGAGTACTGTTTTTGTACACCAATACTAGCATCGCTTGATAGACTTCTGGTAAATGCACCACTAAAGCAAGCATCTGCAACTACCAAAATATGTTTGGCATTGCTACGCTTCAGTGCTTTATTAATATCATCTGCCGAGATATAACTAGCATTTAAACCTTTCTTAGCTGATGAGGGTACCCAATAACCATCTACGTCTCCAAATTTGTCTTTTTCTGCAATGCCATGTCCGGCGTAGAAGATTAATAAATTGTCGTTTTCACCCATGGCATTGCTTTTAACTACTAAAGCTTGCATGATTTCTTCACGGCTTTTATTGTAAAGTGTTTCAATGTTTTGAGCTGCAAATGTGTAATTGGCTTGTAAGATATTTTTTAATTCAGTGGCATCTTTTACTGGGTTTTCTAAGTCGGCTATTTTTGGATCTGAATAGTCGTTGGCGGCAATCAGTAGTGCATGAAATTGAGGAGCTGTTTCTGAAGTTGTAACTGGGATGATAATATCTGGCTCCTGTTTTTTTGCTACTGCATTACCCATAACCGTAAAGGTTTTAGAAATGCTATTTCCTTTTTTATCTGCAGCATTGATAACAATACTATTAACGCCTGGTTTCAGGGTTAGTGATGATATAAACAAACCATCCTCTTCAATTTTAGTAACCGGTTTGCCATTAATACTAACTGTTGCAATACCAGATGGGTCTTTTGCCTTTCCTATCAATTCAATTTTTGAATTGTCGCCAACAATTTGAAGTCCCCTGCTTGGTTGAGGGCTGATGAGTTGGATTTCAGGAGCTATTTTATCATTGCCTGCAATAATGGTTGTTTTTTTCTGTAAACCACCAATGGCTTCTAACACATCTGGTTGAACCTCATTGATTACTAAACATTGTTCATATACTGCCCTAGCTTCTTTGTTCCTATTCAATTTCTCTAATACATAACCCTTCAAACTCAAAACGTCAATAAAATCAGTTTCACTATCTTCTTTGTCAATGGAGGACGCAGTATATTCTTCAATGGCTTTGTCTAATTCAACAATTGCTTTACCGTATTCTTCAGTTGGTAAATAATTAGCTACTACTTGATGATATCTTCTCAAGTATTTATAGTCCCCATCTTTGTATGAGTCAGATTCAATTACTTTTTGTGCAAACTCTTTTGCTCTTGCTAATTGACCAGTCCTTAATAAAGGCGCAACCAAACTGCTTTTATAAACTAGGGCTTTTGGATTTTTTTGTACGGACATTTCAAAGTCGGCAATAGCTAATTTATACTGCCCTTGCGCCTTGTACATAATGCCTCTATTAAAATAAACATTAAAATAATTGGGATCTATTTGAATGGCAGTTGCATAGTCTATTTTGGCTAATTCAAACTGTTTGTTGATTCTAAAATACCGGGCTCTAGCCGAATAAACACTAACGTTTTTTGGTTCCAAACTAATGGCCTGATTAAAATCTGCCAATGCTAAATCCTGTTTTTTTAAGTCCATATAAAAATAGCCTCTAGATATTAAGCCACTAGCTTTTCCATTGATTTTAACATATTCATTATAATCATTAATGGCAAGCTCAATATTTCCTTGCTCTTTATAGGCATATGCTCTGCTGGAATATAGGTAAGTTGTTTTTGGGCTAATCCTAATGGCTGTTGTATAATCTAGAATTGCTAAATCATATAATTTTTGATTCCTATAAATTCCGGCTTTGTTAGAATAGGCAGATATATTTGTGGAGTCAATCTTTAGTATTTTTCCGTATTCCAAAGCTGCTTTTTCATAATCCTTTAAATTAGCATAAATACTAGCTCTTGAACGATAGGCTTCAAATTTTTTTGGATCAATCCTAATGGCTTGTGTATAGCAGCTTAGAGCAGAATCTGTTAATTTTAAACCTTTAAAAACATCGCCCTTTTTTATAAAGGCGTCAACATATTTCGGGTCTAATTTTAAAGCTTCATTCAGTTCTTGTAATGCTATTTCGGTTTTCTTTTGATCATAATAAATGCCGCCTAATTTATAATGGTAAAAGGCATTTTTAGGATTTAATCTAAGGGCTTCTTTATAGTCACTGATGGTAATGTCTATTTCAGGTTCATTTTTGAATTGATATGAAGCTCCACGCCAGTCATAGGTATAGGCAATTTCGGGTTTAAGATTGATTGCTTCTGTGAAACTAACAATTGCCCTATCATAATCACGCTTATTATATAAGGCTTTACCTTCATCAAAAAATTTATTAAACTTAGCATCTATGGAATAAGTTGGAACCTCATATTCACCTGATATGTAAACAATTTTTACATAGTCAATTGCAATTGTTTTTTCGTTTCCTATTTGATAGCCTATCCGTTTAATGTTTCCCGGAGCATATTTATTTTGATAAACAGTTTCGTTGTTAATGATAAATGAAATAGTATTTCCTATTTTCAAAATGGATACTGTGTTAGAAACTTGATTTCCCTTTTTAACTAACCGTTCTTCTTGCCAATCTGTAGTAGCACTTGAATCACTTGGAATTAATCCCTTCCATTTCCCATCTGAAGAAAGCCAGATACCAAAACCTTTTGACATTTCATCGTTTTTATAACAGAAAAGCCCCACTCCATAGTCATCAGCACCTTTTTCTTGCTGGAAAGTCCATTCTACTTTAAAATCTTTATTTCCATCAAATGGCTTTTGATTAGTATTGTATAGCGTCCAACTATTTTCCTTTGTTTTTGACTGAAAATAATATTTCCCATTTTTTATTTCATAAGATGTTGACTCATTTGTTCCAATTGCCCAAGCATTTCTATTATCTATAAAATCATCATAAAAGATGGTTTCCTCTTTTTGGGCAAAAAGACTATTAGCCACTACAAGTGACAAAAGAAGCAGTAGTTTATTTCTCATAATCATTTGTGTTCTAATTCTACCATCATGGCAACAATGCTCTTGCCTCGGGAGAATCCGGTGAATGATATATTGTTAGTGGAAAACTGAATATTCTTGGGTTCTACCATTTGTGAACCAATTACGGCAAATACTTTCTTACTAAAACTATCGCCCTGCTGGGCAGCTACTTTTGTAATGATTTCGTTAATGTTTAAAGCATTTTTAGAATAGAGTACACAAAGAAAATCCTTACCTGGTTTGCCATCAAATTCAATAAAATGGTCTTCATCTGGAATAGCTACATCATTCTTTTTATCTGTTAGTGCAGCGCTGATGCCTTCTTCATAAGGGAAGATTTTGGTAATCTCGTTAGAAAGGTCTGTACTTATGGCGTAAACATAGGCTGGTTCATTATTAGAAATATATATTCGGAATCTTGTACCAGATGTATAAGGTTGGCTAGTGCGATATAAGCTTAGTGGACCTGGTGCTGTTTTTGCTGGTACCACGGTTAAACCTCTGGTAGAGACCAACAAATTGGTGGGCATGGCCGTACCATCGGCAAGCGCCAATTTTAAAGAACCAGATAAGTCAGGTGTTTCTGGTCTTGGTGCGGGTAGGTCAATAAATTCATAAGCATACATGGTGTATTTAGCAAAGTCTGCATACTTGATCCAGATATATCCTTCATTTCCCCATAAAGCACCCCAACTATTTTGAATTTCAAATGAACCACCTTCTTTGTTATCATCATAACCTACTACACACATGGCGTGTCCACCAAAACTCCTATCAGCAGCCTCAGTTGGATTCCATACCCCCTTGGCTGTACCAAATGATGGAGGGCAGATCATGCCAAACACTACGGGTTTGCTTTCTGAAATAGATTTTTTTACTGATTGAATTTTAATAGAACCACTTGATTCCTGGTCAAACAGTCTTAAATAATCTTTGATCTTATGATTGCTGGCATCGGCAAGTTGAGATTCCATGATAGCTGGTGTGCAAGTCACTCCCAAACTGGTATATGAAATCAATCCCTTGTCCTTCATGATTTCAAAAGCACTGGAAATAGTTGCTCCACCCTTGCATTCTGCATCGGTTGGTTTGAGCATCCTAAACAAAAAAGCGGGTGAAAATGCTTTTGAAGTAATAAGCTCCCTATCTGTCCAATTGTTTTTGATGGCTTCTACCATGGTTCTACCACAATATGCGCTAGCCCATGCAGCACAAGTTCCAAACTGGCCCTGCGTTTTTGGAAAGGGTGTAAACTGTTTTAAACTCACCGTTGTGGGAACGGATTCTAAACTCCTAGTTAATTTGGCTTTTTTGGGAACAATGGCATAGTTTTCATCGTCAAAATCCATGCCTTTTACATACTTAACCTGCGCTATAGAAAAAATGCAAGAGATAAAAAAGACGCAAACAAATAGGATTCCTTTTTTCATATTAACTATTAAGTATTTTAATCAATATCTAGTCTGCTAGATACCCCATTCTTATTGGTTAAATATACCCCTAAAGGAGTATTTTTGATATACTCATATTCTTTTTTTGCAATCCTGATATATGCAAGACCAAATCCCTACACTTAAAGCCATTGCGGATAAATTAAACTTCTCTGTTTCAACGGTATCTAGGGCCTTAACCAATCATCCCCGAATTGGACTCCGTACAAGAGAATTGGTGCAGAAAACCGCAAAAGAGTTGGGTTATGAACCAAATCCCAAAGCCATTTTCTTCAAACAGCAGAAAAGCTTTGTCATTGGTGTAATCATGCCCTCTATTAGAGAGGAGTTTTTCTCTCAGGCCATTAGTGGAATGGAAACGGCCGCCATGGAACAGCATTATACCATTTTATTTGGGCAGAGTTTTGATGACTTAGAAAGAGAGATGAAAGTGGTAGAAACCATGAAGCAACAAAGAGTAGATGGTTTAATCATATCCTTGGCCAAAGAAACCAACAAGTATGATCATTTATTGGCGTTAGAGAAATACCATATTCCAGTAGTCTATTTTGACAGAGTTCCCAATCTTGAAAAAGCACATAAAGTGTTTTGCAATTTGTACAAAGGAACCGTTGACATGGTGGGTTGGTTATTCAACAAAGGTTATAGAAGAATTGCTCTAATTAATGGGCCGGATAAATTAGCTGCAAGCAAAGAAAGATTGAATGGATATATTGAAGGAGTGTCTAAACAGAAATTAAAAGTAGACATGCAATTGGTAGAGACTACCGATTTTAGTAAGGATAGTACGCAACGTGCCATGAAAAAATTATTAGCACTAAAGCAACCACCTGCTGCAGTAATTACTTTTAATGATTATGTACACATGGACGCAGTACAATATGCCAATAAACAACATATTGAAGTAAATAAAGAAATAGCTTTTGTAAGCTATGCCAACCTACCCATTACCAGCTACACGGCTTATCCACCAATGGTTTCAGTGGAACAGTATCCCTATAGTCAAGGGTTAAAAGCCATGGAAATGATGATTCATTTATTGAATCAAAAAACAGATAATCCATCAGCTCCTGCATTTCTAACAGAGGAAATTAGACCCAGTTTAGTAGCTTATTTGCAATAGCATTTACTGCACTTTTCCTGGAGCACGTCTATTTTTTCCAGAAATTTTGGTGAGTTCATCACCAAGATCTTCTCTTGCTTCAGCAGCAATTTTGTTGAGTGCAGCAAGAACATCAGGAAGGCTTTTACTCAAATCATATCGCTCACCGGGGTCCCTGCGCAGATCAAATAAACCTCCTTCAAAAACAAAACTTTCATTGGCTTTTCCAGGAATACCATCCTTTCCTGGTTCAAATCCTTCGTAGGTTCTGCCAGCATGAGGGAAAACCAATTTGTATTGCTCATTTCTAACGGCTTCTAAATTGTTGGCACGATAGTAATAGAGAAAACTTTTTCTAGGCTGCGCAGTTGCATCTCCTTTCAGCAATGGCAAAATATTGACCCCATCAATTTTATTCTTGGGTAATTCTGATTTTGTAATTGCAGCAATTGTAGGTAAAATATCAATGGTAGATGCTAATTGGTTCATTACAGCAGCAGCCGGAATCACACCCTTCCATACCATCAAACAGGGTACGCGTTGGCCACCTTCCCATGATGTACCTTTTCCCTCACGCAAGCCACCTGCACTTCCAGCATGATTGCCATAGTTTAACCATGGACCATTATCAGAAGTGACAATAAGCAAGGTATTCTCTTCTAGTTTCAATGCTTTGAGGGTTTGTCTAATTTGTCCAATGCTCCAATCCAATTCCATGATTACATCACCATACAAACCTTGTTTTGACTTACCCTTGAACTTGCTGGAAACCGCCATGGGTACGTGTGGCAGCGGATGCGCTAAGTAAACAAAAAAGGGTTTGTTCTTATGTTCTTTAATAAACGCTACCGTGCTTTCTGTAAAAGCCGTAGTGAATTTGGTACTATCAGGGTTGGTTTCAATGGTTTTATCACCCTCTATTAATGGAAGGGGTGGATAATAATTTTTGTTAAGGGGATGGTTGGGAACCATATCATGCGAATAAGGAATCCCATAGAAATAATCAAAGCCTTGATGCGTTGGTAAGAATGGTGTTAGATGTCCTAAATGCCATTTTCCAAAAGCTGCTGTTGTATAGCCATTTGCTTTGAGCATTTCTGCCATTGTAGTTTCATCAGGATTAATCCCTGTTTTACTGGTATGGTCCAAAGCCCCACTAAATCCTATACGGTTGGGATAGCAGCCTGTTAACAAGCCGGCTCTTGAAGCCGAACAAACCGCTTGTGCTGAATAGAACTGACTAAAGAATGTTCCCTCTTTTGCCAGTTGGTCCATCTGTGGGGTTTGGTAACCTATTGCACCTGTAATACCCAAATCACCATAACCCAGATCATCAAAATTCACAATCACAATATTGGGTTTGGATGATTTTTGTGCATGAGCCATATTTACCAATAAGGATAACCCGCTCATGCACAAGATCATTTTTAGTTGATGAGTGTTCATCATAAAACTTAGAGTTGTATAGCATCTAATTGCTTAGACTGATACAATTGATTGTATTCTTTGATAGATTGTTTAATGCCTTGTAATTTTTCTTTTTCAACAGCCCATTCTTTTTGAAGATCAGCCAGT
>JBEAPC010000220.1:0-2543 GCA_041164585.1 Bacteroidota bacterium | reverse complement strand
CATACACCCATCATCACATCCAGTGATGCAGAAGGTGCAGGAGAAATGTTTAGAGTAACTACTTTGCCTTTTGACAATGCACCACGCAATGAAGATGGCAGTGTCAATTTTAAAGAAGACTTTTTTGGCAAGAGCACCAACCTCACTGTTAGTGGACAATTAGAAGGTGAGCTTGGCGCGATGGCTTTTAGTGAGATCTATACTTTTGGACCAACCTTCCGCGCAGAAAATTCTAACACAGCAAGACACTTAGCAGAGTTCTGGATGATAGAACCAGAGATGGCTTTTCATGATATTGAAGACAACCAAAACTTGGCCGAAGAGTTTATCCAATATTTGATTCGCTACGCCATAGAACACAATATGGAAGACCTGGAATTCCTAGACGCACGTTTGGCAGAAGAAGAAAAACAGAAGCCACAAAACGAGCGAGCAGAATTTGGTTTGCTAGAAAAATTGCGTTTTGTTGTTGACAATAAATTTGAACGCATTACTTATACAGAAGCCATTCAAATTTTGTTGGATTCACCACACTATAAGAAAAAGAAATTCAAGTATGATGTGAGTTGGGGTATAGATATGCAGAGCGAGCACGAAAGATATTTGGTAGAAAAACATTTTAAAAAACCCGTGATTGTTACGGGCTATCCAGCCGCCATAAAAGCATTTTATATGCGCTTGAATGATGGTTGTGAACCAGGCCGTGAAACCGTTGCTGCTATGGATATTCTAGCACCAGGTATTGGTGAAATTGTTGGTGGATCACAGAGAGAAGAGCGTTTAGACAAATTAGAAAAACGCATGGCTGAGATGCATATTCCTGCAGAAGAAATGAGTTGGTATTTAGATACCCGCCGTTTTGGAACCGTGCCACACGCGGGTTTTGGTTTGGGCTTTGAGCGCATGGTACAATTTGTAACAGGCATGACTAATATTAGAGACGTGATTGCATTTGCAAGAACGCCAAAGAATTGCGAATTCTAATACAAAGGCATCAATTGATATAAATGGTTGGGCATTGCTCAACCATTTTTGTTTTAGCCTGTATCTTATGCAAAACTTAATGTCTTGAATAGGATTTCTGAGTTAAAACAATATATAGCACCCACTAGGGAAAAGTTATTGGCACATCCACTCTATGCCAAGATTCAAACCTTGAAAGACGTACAAAATTTTGCAAGCTATCATGTGTTTGCGGTTTGGGATTTTATGAGTCTGCTCAAGTCTTTGCAAAACAAACTCACTTGTACAACTATCCCCTGGCATCCCAAGGGATCCGCCAATACTAGGTACCTGATTAATGAAATAGTTACTGGAGAAGAATCTGACGTAGATGCTTTTGGAAAAAGAACCAGTCATTTTGAATTGTATTTGGCAGCAATGGAACAGATGGGTGCCAATCAAAGAGACATCAAACAAATGTTGCATTTGCTTTATGATGGTCTACCTATTGCACAAGTAATTCAAAGAATGATTTTGCCAGCCGGTGTAAAAGATTTTCTCAATTTTACTTTTGATATTATTCAGGAACCCATACACGTTCAGGCAGCGGTTTTTAGTTTTGGAAGAGAAGATTTAATTCCAGACATGTTTATGGAGTTGTTGCAAGAGATTGCCAAGGTTCATCCAGAAAAACTAGACAGTTATATTTATTATCTGCAAAGACATATAGATGTAGATGGCGGGCACCATAGTCATTTGGCTATGGAGATGGTGACGGAACTTTGTGGAGACGATGCCGCCAAATGGAAAGAAGCTTCTGTTGCCGCCATCATGGCATTGGAAAAAAGAATACAGCTCTGGGATGCTATTTTGGATTTGATTTAATTAATATATTTAGGTGTCATTAATTGTTCACCACCCAATTAGGAAGATGCGGAAAACCCTGCTCCTATTTTCTTTCTTGCTGCTAATTTCTGCATTGCATGCCCAGTCTATCTTAAATGATAAGGCGTTCTATGATACCTTAAAGACCCATAAGGTTTTTGGAAAGATTGGCTTTGGTCTAAACATCAATGATGATGACGAGCACAAAGTCTTTTTGTTGCAAGACGCGTCTATTTCAAAAGCTACTAGTAGGCATTTATTTGAAGTATCTAATAATATTTATTTCAACTCAAATGGTACGGATCAGGAATCCAATAGGTTCTTATTGTTTGCGCGCGCAGCCTTGAACAGACATAAAATAGTCAACAATAAAATTCTCTCCGAAGCCAGCTTTTTTCCAGAGTTCAATACTACGCTGGCTTATGATGAGGGGCGCGGCTTAAACTATAGAATCAATGCGGGCGGTGGCATTACTTATAGTTTGCACAAAAGCAAGTGGATGCGATTAAAAATTGGAACCGGTCTACAATATGAGAAAGAAAGCTGGCGCATATTTGAATTGGAGTTTCTGCCAGCTTTGGACACCCTATCGCAAAGTTTAAAAGACAAATTGCAATCGGTTTATGGTATCAATGAAAAGGGCAATATTATCAAAGACAACTGGCGCTGGAATAATTATGTTCAAATGGTGTATGCGCTGGGAGAAAAATTCAATA
>JBEAPC010000219.1:0-13258 GCA_041164585.1 Bacteroidota bacterium | reverse complement strand
ATTTCTAGACAGGTTTCCAATTTGATTGGTGGTCATCAAACGAAGACTGGCTTTGCTGATAATATGTTTGCCATTATAGTCTCCACCATTGAGCAGCATCTGCATAAACTTAGCATAATCCAATGCCGTAGACGCTAATCCACCACCACCTGAATAAAAGCTTCCACCAACGGTATTAGGATAGTCTCTATCAAATTGTCCATTGACCCTGATGACTGAAGGCATTGGGATAGCACGTTTTAAACTATCTTCTGTATGCAACATGGCTAGTCTTGCTTGCTTCTCTTTTGGTAAGTAGAAATAAGTATCGCTCATACCAAGGGGATCAAAAATATATTTCTTAAAATAAGTGTCTAGACTCATCCCGCTGACTACTTCAATTAAATAACCTAATAAATCTGTATTCAAACCATAGGTCCATTTTTCACCAGGTTGGTGCAAGAGTGGAAGCTTTGCAAGAGCCAACATATTTGTTGAAAGTGTCATGCCCGCTTGCACCCCAATGCCGCCCACCACGCCAGCTTTGGCGTAAATGGCAGTGGTAACAGGATCACCAATTTGCGCATAGCCAATGCCCGATGTATGCGTGAGTAATTCACGAATACTAATTTCTTTTTTTGCAGGAGTACTGGTAAAACTGCTGTCTGCTTTATTGAATTTTTCTAAAACGCGCGGCTTTCTAAATGCAGGAATGTATTTGCTAATAGGATCGTCTAATAATATTTTTCCTTGTTCTAACAATTGCATCACGGCCACAGATGTAATGGCTTTTGTTTGTGACGCAATTCTAAAAATAGCATCCTTGGTCATGGGTTTGCCAGCGGCTTTGTTGTCAAAACCCAAACCCTTGTGATACACTATTTGACCGTTTCTTGCTACTAGACCAATGGCCCCATTGATCCAGCCACTATCTATATATTGTTGGACAATTTTATCAATCCTAGCCAATCGCTCTGCGGAAAATCCATTTTTTTCTGGGAGTCCGGGAACTAGGCCTTGGGCCGATAGACTAGACTTTATTAGGATTCCAAAACAAAACAGGAATAATAAACGGGAACAAAACTGCATGGCATTCAAGATTTGAATACCCAATTTCAAGAAGATTTAATGGAAATCCAATTTTATTTAACCAACAGTCTTTCAATCACCAAAGGAAAATGTTGGTGCTCTAGACCGTGGATTTTATGGGCCAAACTATCTGCATCATCGCCTTGGTGAATGCTGCAAGTGGCTTGAAAAATGGTAGCTCCCTCGTCATAATGCTCGTTTACATAGTGAATGGTAATGCCAGATTCTTTTTCTCCAGCGGCAATCACGGCTTCATGCACTTTGGCTCCATACATGCCTTTTCCCCCGTATTTGGGTAGCAAGGCTGGATGAATATTGATGATTTGATTAGGGTAAGCTGAAATCAAAGTTTGGGGAATTTTCCATAAAAAACCCGCCAAAACCACAAAATTCACCCCTTTTTCAAGCAATTCTGGACAATAACCATCGCCTTTGGCAAAACGATCTTTTTCAATAAGTAAAGTAGGAATGCCATTTTCAGCGGCAATTTTTAAGACTCCGGCTTCAGGTTTATTGCAAACAATCAATACTATTTGTATAGTAGGATGGTTTTTAAAATGGGCAATAATTTTGGCTGCATTGGAACCGGCTCCCGAGGCAAAAATGGCCAGTTTTTGTGTGTTTTTGGCCAAAATACCCAGTTTTTGGAGCAATTTCTGCTCATATTTCCAGAAAAACGCCCATTGACCCAATAAGGCACCATAGCCCAATAAAAGCACTTGATATCCTATTAATAGCATACCAATTCTGAGCAATAACTTCCAAAGCCAGAAACTATCGGGCCCCAGCCCTAACCAGGCTGCTACATAACGGGTGACAAAGGCCGTAGTAGTACCGGTTAAACCAAAAGCTATGAAAATAATCCAGAATTGACGGGTACTGACCCCCCATTTTTCCTGCAGGCGTTTAAACATTTCTCAAAAGTGGGATAAAATTTTGACTAATCTTTTACCACAGAACAAATAACCCCGTTTCAACAAAATCGTTTACAATTCTATGACATGAATTTGGCCATTTGTTCCACAATCCGCTGAAACGCAAGCCAGTCCTCACTAAATTTTTTTTTTAAACCTTTAGTTTTTGTCATGTTCGTGACATATTTTTGCACCCGTTCACGGATATTTTTCCACACCTAGAACCACAGTTTGTGAATATGATATCTTTTAGATCTATGCCCAAAACACTGCTTTTAAGCGTTTTACTATTTCTGGGTTCTTTTTTTGCCGGCTCTGTAGCCGCGCAAGACGGGAAAGCCTTATTCAGCACCAATTGTGCTTCTTGTCACGCTGTTCATAAGAAGTTGACAGGTCCAGCCCTTGCAGGTGTTGAAGACCGTTGGCCAGACAGAACCAAGTTAAATGCTTGGATCAAGAATAGTGCAGCCTTCCTGAAAACCGGGGATGTTTACGCCAATAACCTGTACAATGAGTACAATAAGACTGCAATGAACCAGTTTCCTGGTTTATCAGACAAGGATATTGACGCCATCTTGGTTTACATTAAGAGTGTTCCTGTTCCTGGCTCTGAAAAATCAGCCGCAGGTGCAGCCGCTCCAGTAGAAGAAGGTGACAACACTTTATTGTTTGGAATCCTTACTTTGATTTTGGCCGTTGTTGCCTTGATCTTATTACAGGTGAACAGCAATCTTAGAAAACTTTCTGATGAGCGCATTGGCGAACCAGAAACCACTCCTATTCCTTTCTTAAGAAATAAGCGCAACATTGCCTTTATTGCTGTATTGCTCTTTATTGTTGGTGGTTACCTAACTACCAAAGGTGCAATGGGATTGGGACGCAGTCAAGACTATCAACCAGAACAACCTATTTATTACTCTCATAAA
The DNA here is from genome assembly GCA_041164585.1 of Bacteroidota bacterium. Classification (GTDB taxonomy): domain Bacteria; phylum Bacteroidota; class Bacteroidia; order Chitinophagales; family Chitinophagaceae; genus Sediminibacterium. The sequence goes on along the minus strand of JBEAPC010000219.1, from coordinate 10,350 downwards.
GTTCACGCAGGTGTAAATCAGATTAACTGTCTGTATTGCCACGGAGGTGCACAAGAAGGAAAGCATTCCAATATTCCAAGTGTGAACGTATGTATGAACTGTCACCAAGCTATTAATGAGTACAAGGGTGATAAACTCTATACTGAAGCTGGTGTTGAAGTGGATGGTACCAAAGAAATTCAGAAGTTGTATAAGTATGCCGGTTTTGAAGCAGGCAAACCTTATGACGCTACTAAGTCTAAGCCAATTGAATGGGTTAGAATTCACAACTTACCAGACCACGTTTATTTCAACCACTCTCAGCACGTAAAAGCTGGTCAAGTGCAGTGTCAAACCTGTCATGGTGAAATCAACAAGATGGATGAAGTAAAGCAGTTTGCTGACCTTAGCATGGGCTGGTGCATCAACTGTCACCGTGAAACCAAAGTTCAGTTCAAAGACAACGGGTTCTACAGCATCTACGAAAAATACCATCAAGACCTGAAATCAGGCAAGATGGATAGCACCAAAGGTGTTACCGTAGAAGCTATTGGTGGAACAGAATGTCAAAAATGTCACTATTAATCTAGGATAACTGCATACCACTTAGGTGGTATGTTTTTGTACAATATAACAGGAGCCGGGTTGCGCGCAAACAACTCAAGCTATCAACCAACATATTATGGAGCAAAAAAAGATCTGGCAAAGTTTTGGTGAGCTGAATCAGTCTGAAGCTTATAACAAAGACGTTAAAGACGAATTCAAAGAAGAATTACCCTTTGTTGCTGATGAAAGTAAAAGCTTCTTAGAAGCCAAAGCCCCAAGAAGGGATTTCTTGAAATACTTGGGATTCAGCACAGCTGCTGCAGCCGCGGCCGCTAGTTGCGAGATGCCTGTTAAAAAATCAATTCCTTTTGCAAACAGACCTGAAGAAGTAGTACCTGGTGTTTCTAAATACTATGCTACCACTTATGTACAGGACGGAGACGTTGTTAGCGTTGTTGCCAAAGTGCGTGATGGTAGACCCATTAAGCTTGAAGGTAATGACCTTAGCCATGTAACAGAAGGTGGTACTTCTGCTCGTGTACAAGCTGCAGTTTTGGATTTGTATGATACTGCTCGTTTACGCTTCCCAACTATAGATGGTAAAGAAGTTACTTTTGAAGCTGCTGATAAGTCTATTGCTAGTGCATTGACTGGATTAAGCGGTTCAGTGGTAGTTTTAACCAGCACCATCACTTCACCTAGCACCAAGGAAACCATTGCGCAATTCTTGGCAAAATATCCTGGTAGCCGCCACGTAACTTATGACGCTGTTTCTTATAGCGGCATGTTGCTGGCCAACGAATTAACTTACGGCAAAAAAGCCATTCCATCTTACCATTTTGACAACGCAAAAGCTATAGTAAGCTTGGGCGCTGATTTCTTAGGTACTTGGTTGAGCCCTGTAGAATTTGCCAAACAATATTCTAAAGGCAAAAAGATCAATGAGAAGAATCCAGAAATGAGCAAGCACATTCATTTTGAAAGTGTAGCAAGTTTAACTGGTGCTAATGCCGATGAAAAATACTTACACCGTCCTTCTGAAACAGCCGCTATTGCTGCTGCTTTATTAAGTGCGGTAAATGGTGCTGGTGTTACTGGTATCAGCAATCCAAAATTGAAAGCTGGTATTGAGAAAGCTGCTAAATCACTTACTGAAAATAAAGGTGCTGCACTAGTTGTAAGTGGTAGCAATGATGTAAATGTTCAAGTGATTGTCAACGCCATTAACGAAGCTGTTGGTGCAGGTGGCAAAACCATTAACTGGGCAGTTACTTCTAACTATCGCGCAGGTATTGATGCCGATTTTGCAAAATTGGTTGAAGACATGAACGCTGGTTCTGTTGGCGCTTTATTGATCTCTGGAGCCAATCCTTCTTATACCTGGTTTGACGCTGACAAATTTAATGCTGGTCTTAAAAAAGTAAAAGCAAGTATCTCTTTCAATACCAAGGAAGATGAAACTAGCGTGCTTTGTAAATATGTATTGCCTGACAATCATTTCTTAGAAAGCTGGGGCGATGCAGAAGCTAAGACAGGTTATTTCTCTTTAATTCAACCTACTATTTATCCGCTATTCAAAACACGTCAGTGGCAAGATAGCTTGTTAAAGTGGAGTGGATCTAGTGTAGACTATCTGGCTTTTGTAAAAAATTATTGGTCTGTAAAAGTAGGTGGTGAAACCGGTTGGGATAAAGCCCTTCAAGACGGTGTCATCAATCCAGCTGCTGCTCCTGCTGTAAGTGGTGCTCCATTCAACGGAGCTGCTGTTGCTGCTGCTGTTGTTGCTGCAAGTTCTGCTAAGAAAGGCGGAGAATTGGAATTGGTATTGTATGAAAAAGTAGGTATTGGTGCTGGTCAAGGTGCTTCTAACCCATGGTTACAAGAATTACCAGATCCAGTAACTCGTGCTACTTGGGATAACTATGTGATTATTTCTCCAGCACTAGCTAAAACATTGGTTGGTATTGATTTGAAGAATAATGGTCAGGCGGATGACTATGAAGTAAATCCTCCAAAGCCAGTTGTAAAAGTAACCGTAAACGGAAAATCTTTAGAACTACCTGTTCTGATCATTCCTGGAACTCAAGAAAATACCGTTGGTATTGCAGTTGGTTACGGACGCAGTGAGAAGATTGGTAAAGCTGCAGCTGGTGTTGGTAAAAACGCCTTCATTTTTGCAGGATTAAGCGGTGCTACTGTAAGCCTTTCTAATAGCGCAGTAAAAGTAGAAGCTACCAAAGAAAAATATCCTGTAGCCCTTACTCAAACACATAGCCGTTACGATACTGATTATGGAAATCGTACAGAGGTAATGAAAGAAATTACCCTTGCTGAATACAAAGCCCATCCTACAGAAATCAGAGACGAGCGTGAAGCTGAACTGAAACCTTACGGTGGTTTGGAGAAGTTTGAAGGACAAGGAACCATTTATCCTGTTTATGACCGTCCAGGTGTTAAATGGGGAATGAGTGTAGACTTAAACTCTTGTAATGGTTGCGGTGCTTGCGTAGTAGCTTGTAACGCAGAAAATAATGTTTCAGTAGTTGGTAAACCAGAAGTACTTCGTGGACATGAGATGCATTGGTTGCGTATTGACCGCTATTTCAGCGGAGATATGGACAATCCAAATGTAGTGTTCCAACCTATGATGTGTCAGCACTGTGATAACGCTCCTTGTGAAAACGTTTGTCCAGTTGCCGCTACCAACCATAGCAGTGAAGGTTTGAACCAAATGACTTATAACCGTTGTATTGGTACAAGGTATTGCGCCAACAACTGTCCTTATAAAGTACGTAGGTTTAACTGGGCTGATTATACTGGAGCTGATAGCTTCCCTGATAATCAAGAAGGTGTAGTTAATGATGTAGTAATGAACATGAACGATGACTTAACACGCATGGTGTTGAATCCAGACGTAACTGTTCGTTCTCGTGGTGTGATTGAAAAATGTTCTTTCTGCGTTCAGCGTTTACAAGAAGGTAAATTGGCTGCCAAGAAGTCTAGTCGTCCATTGGAAGATGGTGACCTGAAAGTAGCTTGTCAACAGGCTTGCCCTACACACGCTATTACTTTTGGTAACGCAAACAACAAAGAAAGTGCTATTTCAAAAGTGCGCGTTGACAATCCAAACCGTCAGTTCTATGTATTGGAGCAATTGCACGTATTGCCAGGTGTTACATACCTAGCTAAAGTGCGCAATGCCGATGAAGAACACGAAGGCAAGGAAAAGCATGAAGCTGCTCCTGAAAAGAAAGAAGCAAAGCATGAAGCTGAGCACTAAGAGAGACAAAAAGAAAAGCTGATAAATAATATAACTTGGTTAACCCCGGTTAACCAATTAAATACCTAGACCAGATGCATTTAAAGTACGAATCACAGCTTAGGGAACCATTGGTGTATGGAGATAAGAACTATCACCAGGTAACAGAAGATATTGTTCGCCCAATTGAAGCCAAGCCTACCCGTTTGTGGTATATTGGTTTCTATATTGCGGTGTGCTTATTGTTGTTTGGAGTTTACGCCATCTACCGAGACGTTACTTATGGTATTGGCCAGTGGAACCTAAACAAGACAGTGGGTTGGGGTTGGGATATCACCAACTTCGTTTGGTGGGTTGGTATCGGTCACGCCGGTACACTAATCTCTGCCATCCTCTTACTGTTCCGTCAAGGATGGAGAACGGGTGTAAACCGTGCGGCTGAAGCCATGACCATTTTTGCGGTAATGTGCGCAGGTCAGTTTCCTATCTGGCATATGGGTAGGGTTTGGATGGCCTTCTTTGTACTGCCTTATCCTAACTCAAGAGGACCATTGTGGGTGAACTTTAACTCACCATTGCTTTGGGACGTATTTGCCATCTCTACTTATTTTACCGTTTCATTGTTGTTCTGGTATAGTGGTTTGATTCCAGATTTTGCTACCGTACGTGACCGTGCTTTTACCAAATTGCGCAAGCGTTTGTATGGTGTTGCCGCATTTGGTTGGACTGGTTCTACCAAACACTGGCAGCGTCACGAATCTCTGTCATTAGTTTTGGCAGGTTTGAGTACGCCACTAGTATTGTCTGTACACACAATTGTATCTTTTGACTTTGCTACTTCAGTTATTCCAGGATGGCATACTACCATCTTCCCTCCATACTTTGTTGCCGGTGCTATCTTCTCTGGTTTTGCCATGGTGCAAACCTTGATGGTGATCATCCGCAAAGTATTTGGAATGGAAGACTATATTACCATGGGTCACATTGAAGCCATGAACAAAGTAATTGTACTTACTGGTTCTATTGTGGGTGTTGCCTACTTAACAGAGTTGTTCATGGGTTGGTATAGCCAAAACAAATATGAAGGATATACCTTCTGGTATAGCCGTGCCTACTTGTTTAGCCCTTATGGTTGGAGCTACTGGGGTATGATGGCTTGTAACGTATTAAGCCCTCAAATTTTCTGGTTCCGCAAAATGCGCAGAAACCTATTTGTTACTTTCTTCATGAGTATCATTGTGAATATTGGTATGTGGTTTGAGCGTTTTGTAATCATTGTTACTTCTCTGTATCGTGACTACTTACCATCTAGCTGGTCTGTATACTATAGCCCAACTATCTGGGAGATTGGTTTCTATGCTGGTACTTTTGGATTGTTCTTTACATGCTTCTTCCTATTTGCTAAATACTTCCCTGTAATTGCCATTGCTGAAATCAAGTATGTCTTGAAAACAACTGGTGAAGGATACAAGGGTAGGATGGATACAATTGAAGGAGAAAAATTGGAAACATTTGTGCACGAACACGCACACTAATATAAACTAACTATGGCAAAAAAGAAATTCGTAGTAGGCTGTTTTGATGACGAAGCCGTCTTGTTTCCTGCAGTGAAGAAAGTTCGTACAGCGGGTTATAAGATCCACGATGTGTACACACCTTTTGCTGTGCATGGATTGGATCATGCAATGGGTCTTCGTGAAACCAGTTTGCATACTGCAGGTTTTATCTACGGTATCACCGGAACCACTACTGCATTAAGTTGTATTAGCTGGATTTTTACCAAAGACTGGCCTTTGAATATTGGTGGTAAGCCACACTTTGCCTTACCAGCTTGGATACCTATTACTTTTGAGTTAACGGTATTGTTTGCTGCAGTAGGTATGGTGTTGACTTTTTGCTACCTCTGTCAACTAGCACCATTTGTGAAAAAACACCATTTTCATGCTCGTGCAACTGATGACCTTTTTGTCATGGTGATTGAATGCACAGACAAAACCAATGCAGAAGACCTAAAAGGTTTCTTAGCATCTAATGGCGCGGTTGAAACCGATATCCAAGTAGCTGAAGAAGGCTGGTGGTTAGGTCATTATGACAAAGACGAAATGAGATTTGAAGCCAAACAAACAGTAGCTGCATAACATTTGAATTGAAAAAGATGAATAAATTAACCATCATAGCCATTTTGTCTACTGCTGCTGTTATCATCAGCTGTAGCGATGTGAAACGCAAGCCCGGATCCGTTTATGTGCCAGATATGGCTTATAGCCGTGCATATGAAACTTATGCTGATCACAGCAGTTTAACAGAGCAAGGCATCAACTATAACAGCAAACCTGTTGTAGGAACAGTTGCTCGTGGAGAAGAAATGCCTTTTCATTTGGCACAAGATGCTCCTGGTGATACTACTAATTACACTGCTTCTAAATTGGTGAAAAACCCAATTGAAACATTGAATGAGAAAGAATACAAAGAAGCAGAGCGTCTTTACCTAATCAACTGCGGTATCTGTCATGGTGCCAAATTGAATGGTAATGGTCCTTTGTATAAAGATGGTAATGGTCCATATGCTGCAAAACCTGCTACTTTGGTAGGCGATGCTAAATATGAAAACATGCCTGATGGTCAGATGTTCTACTCTGTTGCCTATGGTAAAAACTTGATGGGTTCTTATGCTTCTCAGTTAAGCCGCAAGCAACGTTGGGAAGTGATCAAGTATATTAAAATGAATCAAGCAAAAGGCAAAGCCGCTGCCGCTCCTGCACTCGCAGCAGCACCTGTAGCTGACACCACTGCTAAGAAATAATTGAAAAGTCTTTTTAAATCATTGAAAAGACAAAGTACTAACTGATATAAAAGAGTAACGATGGCATCTATCAGAACGCAATTTGAGATACCCGGAAAAATGAAAACCTGGTCACTGGGTTTGATTGGTGTTGGGTTGGTTGCTTTGATCTTTGGTTTAGTAACCAAGGGTTTCAGCAGCGACGAACACGAGCAAGTGCATTTTTGGGGAACATTGATGTACAACACCATTTTCTGGACCCTGGTATGTAATGCCAGTATGTTTTTCATTTGTGTTACTACCCTAGCCATGGGTGGCTGGCAACAGTCATTCCGCAGGATCCCAGAAGCTATTTCAACACTGGTTCCCATTTTTGGTTCCATCACTTTTGCAGTGTTGTTGTATGTGGTTTTGAGTGATAAGCACCATATCTACCACTGGTTAGATACAGAAGCTGTTGCTAAAGACCCAATCCTTACCGGAAAGTCAGGATTCTTGAATGCTAAATTCTTCATCTTCTGGACTACTTTAACCATTGCTTTCTGGAGTTTCTTGGGTTGGAGAATGCGTCAGTTGAGTAATGAAGCTGACCAAGCCCCAATGGATGCAGAAACTGGCGCTAAGTTTATCTTTAGAAATACTGTTAGAGCGGCCTTGTTTACAGTATGGTTTGCCTTAACTGTAGGTTCTACCATTCCTTGGTTATGGATGATGAGTATTGATGCACACTGGTATTCTACCATGTATAGCTGGTACACATTTGCAAGTTCATTTGTATCTGGTATGTCTTTGATAGCCCTTTGGTTAATCTACATGAAGAACAAGGGTTATATGGAATTGACCAACCAAGAGCATTTGCATGACGTGGGTAAGTTCATGTTTGCCTTCTCTATCTTCTGGACCTATCTTTGGTTTAGCCAGTATATGCTTATCTGGTACGCCAATATTCCTGAAGAAACTGTTTACTTCAAACACCGTGTACAAGGGCCTTATAAAGGAATATTCTTCCTGAACTTAATCATCAACTTCCTTTGTCCTTTGTTGATTTTGATGAAGCGTGCTGCTAAGCGTAACTATACCTTGGTTACTTTTATGGCAGTGTTAATCATCTTTGGTCACTGGATAGATTTTTACCAAATGGTGATGGGTTCTTTGTCTAAAGAGCACGTTACCTTGGGTTGGTTGGATTTTGGTATCCTAGCTTTCTTTGTAGGTATGATGATCTTCTTTGTTGGAAGAGCATTGGCCAGCAAGCCATTGATTCCTAAATACCATCCATTCCTGAAAGAGAGTGTGATTCACCAAGTTTAATATTTTTAACGGTTGGGTGCCAACCATGTTGCTTAGAATTTGTTTTATATAGTAGTATCATCTATCAGAAAATATTGATCGCATTATGACCATTTTATTAACCACCGCAGTAATTGTACTGGTATTCGTAGTAATCTTTCAGATTGCAAAAGCAAGCGAATACGTATCTCTACTAAAAGGAGAAGAAGCCAGTCGAAAGCAAAACAACAAGATCAACGGATTTTTGATGGTTGTGTTTTTGGTGTTGGGCCTATTTGGTGTATGGTATTGCAATGAAGTTCTTTTTGACAAAACTTTGTTGGCTCAAGAATCCGCCAGTGTTGAAGGTGAAAGAGTAGATTCCATGTTATGGCTAACCTTAGCAGTAACTGGAATTGTATTTATTGGAACCCAAATTGTATTGTTTTGGTTTGCATATAAGTACCAAGAAAATGAGAAGAGAAAGGTTTATTTCTTCTCTCATAGCAATACACTTGAAGCCATTTGGACAATCATTCCTGCTATTGCACTAACCGTACTAGTAGTAATTGGTTTGCGTAACTGGTTCTTGTTTACTGGAGAACCTCCTAAATCTGCTATGGTAGTAGAAGTTACCGGAAAGCAATTTGGTTGGATCTTCCGATATCCAGGAAAAGACGGTGCTTTTGGTAAAAAGTACTATAAAAATATTGACGCAGCTTCTAATACCTTGGGTCTTCTTTGGGATGACAAACTAGGTCAGGATGACTTAGTAACAGAACAAACCATGTATGTAGTAAAAGGTAAGCCTGTTAAATTAATCATTGGTTCTATAGACGTGATTCATGACGTAGGTTTAAGTCATTTTCGCATGAAAATGGATGCTGTACCTGGTATTCCAACTACCATGTGGTTTACACCTAAGTTTACAACTGCTGAGATGAAAGAAAAAACGGGTAACCCTAATTTCCAATATGAAATCAGTTGTGATCAAATGTGTGGAAACGGTCACTATTCTATGAAAGGTGTAATTGAAGTAGTTTCTCAAGAAGACTATGACCTTTGGATAGCCAAACAGAATCCGTATTATTATGCGGCATTCCCTGACAAAGATCCAGCCGCTGCAAAACCTGCAGCAGCAGCAACTGCTGATACCAGCAAAACTGCTAAGCCAGTAGAAGTGAAGACCGTAGCAAAAATGTAAATAAACCCACAACCCTTTTGAATAGGGGTTGTTACTATATCGTAAGTAGCAATAATAAAGAAACAAGTATGAGTAACGAAGCTGTTCTGCACGCACATTCTGATGTAGCAACACATGATGCACATGGCGATCATTCACATGAGCACCATCATCATGAAACCTTTATCACCAAGTATGTGTTTAGCCAGGATCATAAAATGATTGCTAAACAGTTCTTGATCACCGGTATGGTTTGGGCCGTATTGGGTGGTTTGATGAGCGTTCTTTTCCGTTTGCAATTGGGTTACCCCGATTCAACTTTTCCTTGGTTAGAGAGTATTTTGGGTAAATGGGCCAAAGGTGGTCATATTACTCCTGAAGCTTATTATGCCTTGGTTACTACACACGGTACCGTATTGGTATTCTTTGTATTAACTGCAGGTTTGAGTGGTACTTTTGCCAACTTCCTAATTCCGCTTCAAATTGGTGCCCGTGATATGGCGTCACCTTTTATGAATATGTTGAGCTACTGGTTCTTTTTTGCAGCTAGTATTGTCATGTTGTCTTCTATGTTTGTTGAAACCGGTCCATTTAGTGGCGGTTGGACAGCGTATCCTCCATTAAGTGCCTTGGGCGATGCTTCACCAGGTTCTAAAACTGGTATGGATCTTTGGATTGTTTCTATGGCATTGTTTGTGGTTTCTTCTTTGTTAGGAGGTCTAAACTATATTGCAACCGTATTGAATATGCGTACCAAGGGAATGAGCATGACTCGTTTGCCTTTGACTATTTGGGCATTGTTCTTTACTGCTGTATTGGGTGTATTGTCTTTCCCAGTATTGTTGTCTGGTTTTATCTTATTGATTTTTGACCGCAACTTTGGAACTAGTTTCTACTTGTCTGATATCTTTATCAACGGTGTTGGTGCTTTGCCAAACGAAGGTGGTAGCGCTATCCTGTTCCAGCACTTGTTCTGGTTCCTGGGTCACCCTGAAGTATATATCATCTTGTTGCCAGCCATGGGTATGGTGTCAGAAATTCTTTCTGTCAACTCTCGCAAACCCATCTTTGGTTATATGGCCATGATTGGTTCTTTGTTTGCAATTGCCATTCTAGCTTTCTTGGTTTGGGCGCACCATATGTTTGTAACCGGATTAAATCCTTTCTTGGGATCTGTATTCGTGTTGCTGACTTTGTTAATTGCTGTTCCATCTGCCATTAAAGTGTTTAACTGGCTAACTACTTTGTGGAGAGGTAATATCCGTTTCACACCAGGTATGTTATTTGCTATTGGATTTGTGAGCATGTTTATCTCTGGAGGTTTAACTGGTA
>JBEAPC010000218.1:0-6867 GCA_041164585.1 Bacteroidota bacterium | reverse complement strand
CCCTTGGAACCGACTCGCGACTTACTTGTTTTTCGGGGTTTCAAAAAACGGTGTTTTTTATACTTGTTCTAGTATAAATCGGGGGGGTCTATTTTATACACGTTCTAGTATAAAAAAGGGGTATTTCAAAAATTCAAAAACAAGTACCCTATCTTTCGTTTCTTTCAATTTCTCACTCTTTAATTTCCTCCTTCTTCCACTCTTTACTACAATCTACCTGCATTCTTCACTCTTCATTTTTATCTCTTCACTTTCTTCCTCTTCACTTATTCTCCATTACTTTTTTCCACAGTTCCGGAATCCGTTTAATCCAAACCAATTCCCTTCTTTTCAAAGACGCGTCTTCTGCCGGATAACCAAAATAGGTTTTACCTCCTGCCAACGAAGATGGTACCCCACTTTGTGCTAACACAACAGCATTGGCACCAATGGTTAGTGTTTTACTCACCCCCACCTGACCCCAGAGTACCACTCCTTCTTCAATAATAGTTCCACCAGCTATTCCAACCTGGGCTGCAAACAGACAATTTTTACCTACACTAGTATCGTGACCAATATGCACCATATTGTCCATCTTGGTACCTGCACCAATTCTAGTCTCTGCGGTAACACCTCTATCAATGGTACAACCAGCACCAATTTCTACATAGTCTTCAATCACTACATTACCACAACTCTCCATTCGTTTGTACCAAACATCACGGTTCTTTTTGGTGTTGTAGTAAAATGCATCACTACCAATTACCGCGCCTGCTTGTATTACTACATGATCCCCAATAATGGTTCCGTCTAATAAAGAAACATTGGGATGAATGATGCTGTTTTTTCCAATCACTACATTTTTTCCAATAAAGACATTGGGCATAATCACAGAACCTTCTCCAATTTTTACATCATCACTAATGGATTGATGCGCAGGAGAAAATGGTTTAAAGTGACGCACAATTTTTAAGTAGGCTTCAAATGGTTCTAATACTACCAATAAAGATTTTCCTTCAGGTACGGTTACGTCTTTTGTGTTGATGATAATATGCGTAGCTGCACTATTCAAACAAGTATCATAGTATTTGGGATGGTCTACAAAAACAAGATCACCGGGTTCAACTTTGTGAATCTCATTAATTCCTGCAACAACAGCAGCAGGATTACCAATCAATTCGGCCCCAATTAAATTGGCCATCCATTCAAGAGAAACGGGTGCGGGAAATTGCATAATGCTATTTTTTGTGCAATTCAAAGGTAATGGCTGGCGCTTTGCAGAAATTTTTTTTCCTTCCAAAAACCCTTTTACCAGTAGGTTTTTTTCATTTCTCTAACAGATTTTTTAATCCATTATTTTAGTAAACTAAAAAACGAACATCTGCTGAAACCTTTTATTCATCAATATTTCAGGGCATTACAAAAAGAATATGCAAACAAAATACCCTTCCTGATTTCTTAGAAAATGCTTGTTGCAAAAGGGCTAGAATGCCTGGCAATTCACAACCTGCTTGAAAAATGTTAATAAACTTGTTCAAAAAAAATTTTGCTTTGGTAAAAAGGTTATTTAATATTGTGTAAGGAAATTTAATTTCCTGGTACTTACTAACCCATCTATATACAAAGTCTCGCTTCTGCGAGACTTTTGTTTTATATGCATCAGTACTTTAAAATATACAAACCCTTCCAAGTACTTTCACAGTTTTCACCAGAGGGAGACAAGCATACTTTGTCTGATTTTTTTAAAGTTCCTAAAGATGTTTATCCTGTTGGAAGATTAGATTTTGATAGTGAAGGTTTGTTGTTGCTAACCAATAATAAACAACTCAACCATCGTTTATTACATCCCAATTTTCAACACCAACGTTCTTACTTGGTACAAGTTGATGGTGCCATTACTGATGAAGCAATTGCACAATTAAAAAAAGGCGTTGAAATAAATGTGGATGGAAAATTGCATCAATGCAAATCCTTGCTTGCAAAAATATTAGAACAGGATCCAGAACTTCCAGCAAGAAATCCTCCTATAAGATTTAGAAAAGAAATTCCAGCGCCATGGATAGAATTAATTTTAACAGAAGGAAAAAATAGACAGGTTAGAAAGATGACAGCCAAAGTAGGATTCCCCACTTTGCGTTTGGTGCGCAAGAGTATAGAAGGCATTTTCTTAGACAAGATGCAACCAGGAGAAATGATTCCATTATCAGAGCAGGAAATCAGAGAAAAACTGTTTGGCGGCAAATCGCTTTGATGCATTATTTTTGCGGGTTCCAAGCAAAAGAAAATTATGAGTTCAAACCATTTGTCAGAGCAGGAATTGATCCGCAGGGAAAAGCTAGTAAAATTACAGGCTGCAGGAATTGACCCCTATCCTGCACCATTGTATCCCGTATCCCATTTTTCTACGGAGATCAAGGATCAGTTTACTGAAGAAACCAAAGATCAGTTTGCCGCTGTATGTGTGGCCGGAAGAATCATGAGCATCAATGACAAGGGTAAGGTATTCTTTATCAAGATTCAAGATAGCAAGGGCATTATCCAACTATATGTAAAAAGAGATGACCTCTGCCCTGAAGAAGACAAGTCTTTCTGGGACAATGTGGTAAAAAATGGCTTGGACCTAGGTGATATTATTGGCGCTACCGGATATGTATTTATTACCAAAACCGGTGAAACCTCTATTCATACCCAAACATTGACCCTTCTCACCAAGTCTTTAAAGCCACTTCCAGTAGTAAAACGTGACGAGGAAGGCAATGTCTTTGACGCCGTAACAGACCCCGAGTTCCGTTACCGTCAGCGCTATGCAGACCTAATTGTGAACCCCCAGGTAAGGGAAACCTTTGTAAAGAGAACCAAATTGGTCAACACCATTCGTGAGTTCTTGAATGCACAGGGTGCTTTAGAAGTGGATACCCCTGTGTTGCAAAGCATTCCTGGTGGAGCAGCTGCCAGACCCTTTATTTCTCACCACAATGCATTGGATATTCCATTGTATATGCGGATTGCCAATGAACTCTATCTGAAAAGATTGATTGTGGGCGGATTTGACTGGGTTTATGAGTTCAGCCGCAACTTCAGAAATGAGGGGATGGACCGCACACATAATCCAGAGTTTACCGTGTTAGAATGGTATACCGCCTACAAGGATTATTTCTGGATGATGGAAACCACCGAGCAGTTGTTTGAAAAAATAGCCATCGCCCTGCACGGCACCACAGACGTTCCAGTGGGAGACAAGATCATCAGTTTCAAAGCCCCTTTCAAACGCATCAGCATTTTGGATGCCATTAAAGAGAATACGGGCATAGACGTAAGTGATAAGGATGAAGCTGGCTTGCGCGATGTTTGCAAGCAACTAAATATCTCCGTTCCCAACAATATTGGTAAGGGTAAATTAATTGATGAACTCTTTGGCAATACCAGTGAGCATACCTATACACAGCCCACATTCATCATTGACTACCCGGTAGAGATGAGCCCACTAACCAAGAAGCACCGCAGCAAACCTGGTCTGGTAGAGCGATTTGAACTCATGGTGAATGGTAAGGAAATTGCCAATGCCTATTCAGAGTTGAATGACCCAATTGACCAACGCGAACGCTTTGAAGAACAGGCCAAACTCATGGAACGCGGAGATGACGAAGCCATGTTTATTGACTATGACTTCTTGCGTGCCCTAGAATATGGTATGCCTCCAACTTCTGGAATTGGGATTGGGATTGACCGCTTGTGCATGCTCATGACCAACCAAGCTTCTATTCAAGATGTATTGTTATTCCCACAAATGCGACCTGAAAAAACCGAAGAGAGCACAGATAAAGCAGATGAGCAAATAGCATCCTAAATCACTGTACTAAAATTCTTTTAGCACAGTATTCATGGATTTAGCTATAAAAGTATAAATTTGAAAACCCCCAGTTATGAAACTAAACTGGGGGTTTTTTGTTTCCCTTTTTTGAAGGCATTAAATTGTAATACCAACCATCCATTATATGAAACAACTCAGCAGCTTCTTGTTCTGCGGTCTGTTGTCCCTGACCGCATTGAACGCACAAAATGCCAAGCCCGCCGCAGGCGGTGCACCCCAACTTGTTACACAGGTTGAAGGAATCAAAGAATATAAACTCAGCAATGGGTTAAGGGTGCTACTAGTACCAGACAATTCACAAAATAACTTAGTGGTGAACATCACTTATTTAGTGGGTTCTAGACATGAGGGCTATGGAGAAAGTGGTATGGCGCACTTGCTAGAACACATGATGTTCAAGACTTCTAAGCGTTACAAAGAAATTAAGAAAGCCATTGCAGACAAAGGCGCAGAAGCCAATGGTACTACTTGGTATGACCGTACCAATTATTATGAAGTTATGCCCGCAAGTGACGAGAACCTAAAATGGGCACTTGACATGGAGTCTGATAGAATGGTGAATAGCCAGATCTTGAAAGATGAATTGAAAACTGAATTTAGCGTTGTACGTAATGAGTTTGAATCTGGAGAAAATGATCCAGGTGGCGTGTTACAAGAGCGCATCATGTCTACTGCATATCTCTGGCATAACTATGGTAAATCAACCATTGGTAGCAAAGAAGATATTGAATTAGTACCCGTAGAAAACCTGCGTGCTTTTTATAAAAAATATTACCAACCAGACAATGCTATTTTAATGGTTGGCGGAAAATTTGACGAGGCCAAAGCCTTGCAATGGATCCAGCAATTCTATGCGGGCATTCCAAAACCAACCCGTGTTTTGCAAAACACTTATACCGTTGAGCCGGTGCAAGACGGAGAGCGTTATGTAGAATTAAAGCGCGTGGGCGATATCCAATACATGGGTATGCTCTACCATACACCTGCTTATTCTGATAAAGATTTTGTGGCCAACCAAGCCCTGATGCATATCCTAACCAATAACCCTTCAGGAATTTTATACAAAGCCCTGGTAGAAAAGAAATTGGCAACAGGAATTGGCTCAGACATGCTCTGGTTGCAAGATCCAGGCTTTACCTATATTCAGGCCGAGGTACCAAAAGAGAAAAGTCTTGATTCAGCCAAGACAGTGTTTATGTCTACCCTAGACCAATTAGGTAAGACCAACATTAGTCAAGAAGAGCTGGACCGCGCCAAGAATGCCTTGATCAAGCGCGTAGAAAATACCACCAATAATACCATTGGTTTGAGTATCACACTCACAGAAGCCATTGGTTCTGGAGACTGGCGTTTGTTTTATTTGAATAGGGATCGTCTAGAAAAACTAACCTTAGCCGATGTACAAGCAGTGGCCAAAAAATATTACAAACCATCTAACCGTACCTGGGGTCTATTTTTACCAGACAAAAATCCAGACCGCGTTAAAGTTGAACCTACTGCAGACGTAGCTGCTTTGGTTAAAGACTATAAAGGCAAGGAAGTAAAAAAACAAACCGAGACTTTTGAAACCAGTATTGCCAATATTAAAAAGAATGCTGTTTACAAAAAATTACCAAATGGATTCCGCTATGCTTTGTTGAAAAAACCAGCTAAGGGAGAAAAAATCATTGGCAACTTTAAGTTGCGTATTGGTAATGAAAAAAGCCTTGAGAACATGTCAACTGTTTCTAGTTTCACCGCTTCTATGTTGCGTAACGGCACCAAGAGCTTGAACAAAAAACAGCTGAATGATAGTCTTGATAAAATCAAATCTCAAATCAATATTGGAGGTAGCGGTAATACCGTGAGTATTAATATTAATACGGACAAAGCGCATTTTGCAAATTGCATGGCTTTGTTAAAAGAGATTTTGTCTAATCCTTCTTTTGACCAGAACGAGTTAGACAAAATGATTTCACAAAGCAAAGCTTCTATAGACGCCAATAGAAATGATCCACAATACCGTGCATCTATTTTGGCTTCACAAAAATCTGAGCGCTATCCCAAGTCTAGCATTTACCATACTTCAGATGCTGATGAATCTATTGCAGATTTGAATGCCGTAAAACGCGCAGACCTAGAAAGTTTCTATACCAGTCATTATGGTTCAAACAATGGTACTGCAGCATTGGTAGGAGAATTTGATCCTGCTGAAGCAGAAAAAGCTATTGCTACTGTATTTAACGGATGGAACACTAAGACCAATTTTGCACGCGTTCCACAACAATATTTTGACGTGAAAGGTGAAGACCTAACCGTGTTAACGCCTGATAAAGCCAATGCCATGGCACTGGGCATCATGAATATTCCTATGAATGATGTTGACCCTGATTATGCGGCTTTAACCATGGCCAATGAACTATTGGGTGGTGGCGCATTTCTTTCTTCTAGAATTCCAATGAGACTTCGTGAAGCAGAAGGTATGAGCTATGGAGCAGGATCTTTCTTTAATGCTGGTTCTAATGATAAAGTAGCACAATGGGGTGTATACGCCATCTTTAATCCAATCTACAAAAACCGTTTGGACTCTGCTTTAAAAGAAGAAATTACCAAGGCATTGGACAAAGGTTTCACAGAAGATGAATTAAAAAAATCTACTGACTCTTGGATGCAGGGTAGAAAGATTGGATTGGGCGTAGATGGTCAATTGGCCAGTCTATTAGAATCTTATCAATTCCTAAATCGTGACCTAACTTGGTATACCGATTTTGAAAAGCAAATCACTTCTTTGAAGCTGCCACAAGTAAATGCGGCTTTGAAAAAATACATTGATCCTAAAAAATTGGTACTTGTGTACGGTGGTGATTTTGAAAAGAAAAAATAATCAAACCTCTCACCACTTATCAAAACAAAAAGGGCTGCAGAAATTGGACTGAACCCCTAAAGTTGGACAAAATTAGTAATTAAGATTTAAAGTGATGAGCTCGATATTGTATCGGGCTCATTCCATTTAGATTAAGCTTTATTCTGTCATAATT
>JBEAPC010000217.1:0-5973 GCA_041164585.1 Bacteroidota bacterium | reverse complement strand
TTTAGCTTTTATGATGTAACAGAAAAAATTGCCATTGTAATAGGCATGTTTAGTTTTGGATTTATCAATGAATTGAGTGGATCTCAACGCAATTCGGTACTGGCTTTGATTATCTTCTTTGTGATAGGCTTGATTCTGTTGATTATGGCTGCATCAAAACAAAAAAAATCACTCGCTTAATATGAAACTCCACAGTATTTCTGCAGGCTATTTTAAACTAGATGGTGGTGCCATGTATGGGGTAGTTCCCAAAAGCATGTGGAACAAACTCAACCCAGCAGACGAGAACAATCTTTGCAATTGGGCATTAAGATGTCTCTTAATTGAAGACGGCAATCGTTTGATCTTGGTAGACAATGGTGTGGGTGACAAACAGGATCAAAAATTCTTTGGGCATTATCATTTAAGTGGAGAAACAGATATTAATAAAGCCCTTGCTGCCAAAGGATTTCACAGCAGTGATATTACAGATGTACTATTAACGCATTTGCATTTTGACCACTGTGGCGGAAGCATTAAAAGAGAAGGAGAAAAACTGGTTCCCGCATTTGAAAATGCCATTTATTGGAGTAATCAAGATCATTGGAAATGGGCTACCGTTCCCAATGACAGGGAAAAAGCAAGTTTTCTAAAAGAGAATATTTTACCAATAGAGCAGTCTGGACAATTGCAATTTATTGCCACCCCAGAACAAGGTTTAAAAGAAACGGGCAAATTAGGCATTACCGCATTTAGTGAAAATATCAGTATCCGTTTTGTGTCTGGCCATACCAATCAAATGATGCTTCCTCAAATCAATTACAAGGGTAATACCTTGGTGTATATGGCAGATCTATTGCCTTCTACAGGACATATTCCCTTGCCCTATGTGATGGCTTATGATATGTTTCCTTTGACCACTTTAGTAGAGAAAAAATCATTTCTACAAGAAGCCTTGGACGAAAACTATACTTTGTTTTTTGAACATGATGCTGTTAACGAGTGTTGTAAATTACAGCAAACAGAAAAGGGAATCCGTGCAACGGAATCTTTTACAATAGACTAAGATTGACAGTTTATTTAAAACTCAGGTTGGAAGTTAATGGGTAACGTAGGTTACGGTATTGCATCATATCTACCTTTACACTTCCTACCACAATTGGGCTTTCAATCCTCAATGGAATATGGTTGGGATCATCACTAACCCAAACGGTCATTTTCTCTCCCCCAGCAAACATGGTACCTTTTACCAGTAAGGGTTTGAACTTGATAGCCCTAAATTTACCATACTTGGTTTTTATGGTTTCTTTGCCTTCATACTTGATGTACAAATTATGTACCTCATTATCCAAAAACATATTAAATGGGATCTTGTCTTCCGGTTTGTATTTATTAAAATCAATATTACGTGCATAATAAATTGCACTTAATACGTCTTGAATACATCCGGGAACTTTAAAGGATCCAGTAGTAGTAACAGCGGTATTGGTTTGCAAATTAAATGTAACGTTCTCATTGTGTTTGAACCCACCCTCATTTACACTTCTGATAAATTTCATGGGTTGTAAATTGGCCGTATCAAAATAGGTTTCATAACGGTCCCTTACTTTGAAAATCCAGTCATAACTAGGATTGGAATTTCCAACACCCACCACATGATAAACGGGTTTGTTATTCAGGTACTCAAGTTTGGTGGTAAAGTTGGCGTCGCCCGCATTTACATAGAGGCCAATCACATTGTAAAACACTACAAAAGAAATGCTTTCACCATCCTGAAAAGAAGTATTGCGGATACCACAAAAGTCGTCACCCGCAGTCAGGGGTCTATAAATAGACAATAAAAGGAAAACCAATACTATTTTTTTCACAGTAACTATTGAATAATCTTTATAAAGCTAGCAAAAAGCAGCGTCATGATTTATGACTTTTGTTCTTTTTGCTTGAACAACTTCAAACCCAGTAAAAAGATGGTACCAATCATGGCAGGTACAATCAGATTCACCATCCAAATTCCAGCAGATACGGCTAAAATGGACAGTTGTTGGGTAGTTACCAAGCCAAATAATGCTAAACTCAGTTTCCCCCTAATCCCCAATTCTGCTAATGTAATGGTTGGAATCATAGCCATCAACATGAACAATACTGAAACCAAACACATCAAGACATGCCAACTAGCTTCTACCCCAAATATTTTCAACAACAACAGATATTGGACAAGAAATACAACGTACCTAAGCACAGAAAGTAACAAAATTCTTGTTAATTCTTTGAAGTGCAAATTTTCCATTTTCTCCAAAAAGAATTTGTACTTGCTCACAAAGGGGATTCGCTCTATCCACTTGATCACCAGTGCTACATTAAAATAAAATATCCCAAAAAATAAAATGCCTGGGGCCAAGCCAATTAAAAGAGCGTCTAACCAAAAAGCAGAGAGCCCCGGCAAAATGGTCTGGTTGTCCAATAAGGTGAACCTGAGTATGATTAAAGAAATAAAACCAAGACAAAAAGTGACTAAGATCTGACTCATAGACCCAATCAAGGATAAACCAACAGCTCTTAATCTGTTGCCCTCTTCTAAATACAAAACTCTTCCAACAAAATCGCCAGAACGGTTGATGGTATTGAGTGCAAATGCCTGCCCCGATAAAATGGCTTTATAGGCACTCCAATAAGAAATGGGCTGAACCTTACTAGCCAATAATTGCCATTTTCCGGCTTCCAAGCCCCAATTCAGAATCATTAATAAAAAAACTAGTACAAATATTTCCCAACCTTTTTCTGTTATTGTTTGCTTGATGAGATTCCAAGACTGATCCAAGTCTTTGTGGTTCTGTACCTGCTGGTAGATGGAATAAGCCAACCAAAGGAAGAGGATGGGACCCACTACATAATTCAGGAATATTTTATAATTTCTTTTCAGCTGTAGATTTTAAAGCACAAAGAACGGCTTTCGGAAGCAGAATGAAAAATGCTCACTGCTTTGGTTTATTTTTACCAAGATGAGTAAAAAACCTGAAATCATATTAGGGATTGACCCCGGCACCACAGTAATGGGATATGCTTTATTAAGGGTAGAAAATAACCAACCCCGGGTCTTACTAATGGATGTATTAAAGCTGGCCCATGAAAAAGACATTTATGCCAGACTAGAAATGATTCATACCAAGGTAATGGAATTGATTGCCCTCTATCATCCCTCAACTTTTGCCATTGAAGCCCCATTCTTTGGCAAGAACGTACAAAGTATGCTCAAATTGGGAAGGGCTCAGGGAGTAGCCATCGCGGCAGCAATGCAGGCTAAATTGGGAGTAACCGAATACTCACCTAAAAAAGTAAAACAGTCTATTACGGGTAATGGCAATGCCGATAAAGACCAAGTATGGAAAATGTTGCAGCGGATTCTTTCCATTGATGAGCAACCACAATATTTTGATGCTACCGATGCTTTAGCCGTGGCGCTTTGCCATCATTACCAAACTTCTTCTGTATTTGGTACTGCCGTAAAGGGCTTAAAGGGCTGGGACGATTTTATTGCCAAAAATCCAGAAAGGGTGAAAACTAAATAGCCACTAGGTTTTCTAGAATAGCGCTTTGAACAGCTTTGAGTTCTTCAGGAGACAATTTTAATTTACCCCTAGTAAAGTTCAAATCATCCGCATCATTAATGGGTACCAAATGTAAGTGAGCATGTGGCACTTCTAAGCCTACAACACTGATCCCACAACGATTACAGGGGAATGCCTGCTCAATGGCTTTGGCAATGGGTTTGGAAAACAAGAGAATCTTAGAAAGATAGTCATTGTCCAAATCAAAGAATTGATCAGTCTCCATTTTAGGCACCACCAATACATGACCTTTCACCAATGGAAAAATGTCTAGGAAGGCAAAAAAATGGTCGTTCTCTGCAATCTTATAAGACGGAATTTCTCCAGCAATGATTTTTGAAAAAATGGTCATGCTAGTTAGATGCTGATATTTTCAACTTTGAATTTAATAATGCCATTTGGAGCTTGCACTTCTGCAACCTCACCCACTACCTTACCCAATAAGCCGCTTCCAATAGGAGAGCTAGCAGAAATTTTACCCAATTTCAAATCGGCTTCTTTTTCGCCTACAATTTGATAGGTAACCGTTTTCTTAGTGGCCAAATTGGTAATGGTCACTTTGGTCAGAATGGTTACTTTACTAATATCAATAGTGCCGGGATCCACAATTTTTGCATTGCTGATCACGCCTTCCAGTTGTTTGATTTTTGCTTCTAGCATGCCTTGGGCTTCTTTGGCAGCGTCATATTCTGCATTTTCCTTCAAGTCACCCTTTTCCCTTGCCTCTGCAATGGCTTTGGATGCTGCAGGACGTTCAATAGACTTCATACGCTGCAATTCCTCACGCATCTTGTCAAAGGTCTCCTGTGTTACATAATCACTCATACTCTTGCTGTTTAGAAGCGGTAAAAAAAATACAACGCCACGTTTGACTGTAGCGTTGTAGGTCTGCAAAAATAGGAAATATTTGCAAAATCAAATAAATGTAATTTCTCTAAGCCAAGCCCAGTTTGTCCAAAACCACTTTGGCCATTTTATAATAGGCTTCATGACTATAACCGGCAATATGGGGTGTGATCAGCACATTAGCTTGAGACAATAACCATTGAAGGGTCTCTTTTTCTACTTGACTATAACTTTCTAATTTTTCATTTTCCAAAACATCCAAACCTGCTGCCTTTATTTTCCCATTTTTTAAAGCCTTCTTAAGGGCAAGGGTATCAGTCACTTTTCCGCGGCAGGTGGTTAGGAAATAAGGCTTTTGCTGAAGCGATTCAAAAAAACCATCATTGGCCAAATGATAAGTTTCCTCGGTTAGGGGAACATGCAGACTAATCACATCGGCTTCTTGCTGAATCTCATGCAAGCTAGCTTCTTGAACATAGCCATTAGAAAAGCCCTGCTTGTATTTATCATAAGCCAAGACTTTCAGTCCAAAGCCAGCAAGGATTTTGGCAAAGGCCTGACCAGTATGACCAAAGCCAATGATTCCAACGGTTTTACCCGTTAACTCCTCTCCCCTATTCTCGGTTCTGATCCATTTGCCATCCTTGATTTCAAGTGCACTGCTGGGTATTTTATTCATTAAACCCAATAGCAAACCCAGCTCATGTTCAGCAACGGCATTGCAATTACCTTCTGGGCTACTCACGCAAAGAATGCCCCTGCTTTGAGCATAATCCGTGTCTATGAGTTCCATGCCACTTCCCAATCTTCCAATCCATTTGAGTTTGGTAGCTTTTTCCAACAATTCCTTTTTTACTGGTCTTGTTGTTACAATTAAACCTTCCAAATCCACAATGGCTTGTTCCAAAGCAAGGTCTCCAATGCCCGGAATAAATACCACTTTAAAACCCAATTGCTCCAATCGCTCCGTGAGATAGGGATGGGCATTGGCGGTGATCAATACTTTTCTTTCCAATGGGTTGGTATTAGCGCATATGAAAACTGAGTTCAGCAAAATCAGCAATGCTCAGTTGTTCTGCACGTTTATTGAATATGGGATTCTCTAAAAATTCGGGTTCAAACAAACCCCTAACGGCGTTTCTAAGCATTTTTCTACGCTGGTTAAAAGCCGCTTTGACTAGCGCAAACAGGGCTTTTTCTGATTTCATGGGAACCACCGTTTCTTTTCTTCTTAACCTGATCACGCCACTCATGACCTTGGGTGGAGGATTAAAACTTTCTGGAGGAACATCAAACAAATATTCTACTTCGTAAAATGCTTGTACCAACACACTCATGATGCCATATACCTTGGTATTGGGTTTAGAAGCAATTCTTTGCGCCACTTCTTTTTGAAACATCCCAATCATCACAGGTACTTGGTCTTTCCATTCCAACACTTTGAAAACAATCTGTGTAGAGATATTGTAAGGGAAATTGCCCACTACGGTAAAAGCACCTTCAAAAGGCGTTTCTATTTGCAAAAAATCCTGATGAATAATTT
>JBEAPC010000216.1:0-32921 GCA_041164585.1 Bacteroidota bacterium | reverse complement strand
GCTCGCATTCGTTTAACGCCTCAGAAATATTGGGCAGTGAATAACCCAACACAATTGACCAAGGTATTGGATGTGTTGGAAAACCTTCAAAGAAGCTTTAATACGGCGCAGGCAACTGGTAAAGCAGTATCTGTTGCTGACCTGATTGTTCTGGCTGGTGTTGCTGCTATTGAAAAAGCTGCAGCTGATGCAGGACATCATTTAGAAGTTCCTTTCACTGCTGGAAGAACCGATGCTTCACAAGCACAAACCGATGTAGAATCTTTCTCTGTAATGGAAC
This sequence comes from Bacteroidota bacterium, assembly GCA_041164585.1. GTDB lineage: Bacteria > Bacteroidota > Bacteroidia > Chitinophagales > Chitinophagaceae > Sediminibacterium. Next base: position 32,641 of record JBEAPC010000216.1, on the reverse strand, counting down.
CCGGAGCTGATGGTTTCCGTAACTATGCCAAAGCGCGCTACACCGTTTCTGCAGAAGAGTTGTTGATAGACAAAGCACAGTTATTGACTTTGACTGCTCCAGAAATGACAGCATTGGTGGGTGGATTGCGCGTCTTGAATGCCAACTATGACAATTCTGCTCATGGTGTATTCACCAAGCGTCCAGGTGTGTTGAGTAATGATTTCTTTGTGAACCTATTAGATTTTGGTACAACTTGGATAGCAACTTCTGCTACCAAAGATGTATTTGAAGGACATGATAGAAAAACAGGAGAACTTAAATGGACTGGTACTCGTGTAGACCTAATCTTTGGATCAAATTCTGAACTACGTGCTATTGCAGAAGTATATGGCTGCGCCGATGGTCAAGAGAAATTTGTGAAAGATTTTGTGGCAGCATGGACCAAGGTGATGAACCTTGATCGTTTTGACCTAGCATAATAATCTTACTATAGATTAATGAAGAGCCCCCGACATTGTTGGGGGCTCTTTTTATTAAATCTCTACAATATTGAGTTCGTTATTCTTGTATTTGTTGGCTTTTAATTGTTTGCCCACTATCTTTTTAATCATTGTGGCAATGGCCAAGATCAAATGCTTTTTGGCATAGGGTCGATAGTATACAATGCTTACTTCTCTTACAGGAAAGGGCTTGTGAAAAAAGCTGATCCTAGATTTTCTTTCTGCAGACAAACTTTGGTAATAGAGCTCTGGAATTAAAGTAAGCCCGCCAAATTCATCCACCATATTTAATAAGGTATCAAAGGAATTGGCCTGAAACTGAAGGTTCTTGTGTTTGAGCTCTTTCTTTTTTAATGCACAGAGATTGATAAACTGTTCTCTCAAACAATGCCCTTCTTCTAGTAACCAAATCTTATGGTCCTTGATTTCATCTGGTAACAGGTATTTCTTTTTGGAATCGGTTTTACCATAGACCAATAGCGTCTCATAATACAAAATCTCTTCTTCCATGCCCGCGTGTTCAATGGGGGTAGAGAGAATACCCATGTCAATGCTTTCTTCCTTTAATTGTTCTAGAATGCCATTGGTGTTGATCTCCAAAATTTCAAAACTGAGTTTGGGATAACTGTTCAATAGTTCTTGAATAATTTTTGGCAATAGGGTATTGGCAATGGTTGGAATAATTCCAATCTTAATATGCCCCTCAATTTCTGGTTGATCCTGTCTGGCTTTTTCTTTTAAGATTCTGCTATGTTCTAGAATACTATGGGCTTCTTTTAAAATCTGCAAACCAATGTCGGTTGTGAGAATGGGATTTTGTTTTCTATCAAAGATTACCGCACCCAATTCCTCTTCCAATTTTTTAATCATGGCACTCAAAGTTGCCTGTGCCACATGACAATGCTCAGCCGCCTTGGTAAAGCTTTTGAGTTTGTCTACTGCAATAATATATTCTAGTTGTTGTATGTTCATTATTGCACTATTTCTTAAACGCTTCTAACAGCATCACAGATCCAGCAACAGTGCCAAAGGGAATAGCAGCAAGCGCTACCATAAAATTACCATTGTGGTTACTGTAAGGAAACATCTTTCCTTCTTTTTGTGTTTTTGCAAATAAATCAGGGTCAACAATTCCAATAAGCATATAGTCGTAAACAGATTTTGGTTGATCTTTAACCAAGTGTTGAAAATCTTCTGAACCCATTACAGGGGGCATTTGCAAATTTTTACCCGGGCCAAAATATTTTTCTAATGCGGGGTTAATTTTATCTACCAACGTTTTGTCATTTTTCAATGGAATCACATATTGCTTAAATTGAATAGTAGGGAATAATTCTCTAGGTAATCCATTAGCTACACCAATGCCTTCATTGATTCTTTTAATGCCATCTATCAAGGTTTGTCTGTCTTTATCATTGAACCAACGAAGATTCAATTTTAACGTGGCAGAAGAAGGGATCACATTATTGTCTAATCCTGCATTCATTGCACCAATAGTTAATACTGTTGCTTTTTGTGGATCCATGCTCCGGCTTATAATGGTCTGATATTGGATTATGGCATTGGCAGCCATTACAATGGGGTCTTTGGTATCTTGGGGTTGTGAACCATGTCCGCCAACACCATGAAAAATCACATCAAACTGGTCAGCACCAGCCATTCTATCACCAGACATATTTAGGTACAAACCTATGGAAACTGGTGCCGTATGCATACCTAATAAATAATCGGGTACGGGTACGCCCTTCTGATACATTTCTGCAGCCATGGCATCGGCTCCGCCACCAGGTTCTTCAGCAGGCTGGCCAATCATAATCAAAGTTCCTTTCCAATGTTGTTTTTGGTTAACCATAATTTTGGCAATCCCTAACATCCATGTGGTATGTGCATCATGTCCGCAAGCATGCATTACAGGCACTTCTATACCTTCTGCATTTTTGAAGGTTTTCTTACTGGCATAATCCAAGCCTGTTGTTTCTACCACCGAGTTGCAATCCATATCTGCCCGATACATGACAACGGGTCCAGCGCCGTTTTTAAGAATTCCTACTACCCCTGTTTTTCCTATACCCGTCATGACTTCATAACCTAATGCTTTAAGCTCCTTGGCAACAATGTTGGCAGTTCTTACCTCAAGGAAGCCTAGTTCTGGATTCTGGTGGATGTCTTTAAAAATATTTACCAAACGGGTTGAATCGCCATAGGCCAATTTTTTTAGTTGTTCAATGTCTACTTGTGCATATGTTGATTTGTGAAGCATTATCCCAACAAATAAGAAAAGAAAAAAGGAAAAGGTTCTAGATTTCATGTTTGAATATTTATTTCTTTGAATGCAATTGTACAATATTTAATTGAATCCCTTTTCCACTGACTGTTAATTCTATTGCACCAGCTTGCTTGGTTGACTGAACCAAAACCACCAATTTGCCGCTAAATGCTTTCATGGTAGTTGATTGAAAAGGCACCAAAGAACTGGCATCCCCATTGCAAGCAGCTTTATAGATACCGGCACCCTTTACAGTAAAACTCAATTCAGTTTCAGCTGTTGGGCAGGGAATACCATTTTTATCTACAACGGTAACGGTTACAAAACTTAAGTCATCGCCATTGGCTTCTAACTGGTTTCTATCTGCTTCCAAAACCAAATGATGGGGACTATCTGCTGTAACTATGCTTTGCTCTGCAACTGCTTTTCCCTGCTTGTCATAAGCCACTACTTTAATTGTACCTGGTTCATATTTCACATCCATCCACATAAGCCTATAACGGTTCAACCAACTGCTATTGTTTTTTTGCTGCATACCCATGCTCTTGCCATTGAAAAATAATTCTGCCTTATCATAGTTGGTGTACACAAACACCGGTGTGGTTTCTCCTTCTCTGCCAGCCCAGTTCCAGTGTGGTAAAATATGCAATGTATTTTCCTTGGTATTCCACCTGCTCTTATACAAATAGAATCGGTCTTTGGGAAGACCTGCCAAATCATTGATACCAAAATAGGAACTTCTAGAAGGCCATTGCTCATCATAGGGAGTGGGCTCTCCCAAATAGTCAAATCCGGTCCAAACAAATTCTCCCAAGACCCAGGGCTTGTCATCAATTAATGCAAATTGCTCATCGGGTAAATTTGACCAATCACAATATTCCAAATCATAAGAAGAGGATTGATTGTCTGGGTACTGTTTGTTTTTATATTCCTTCACGGGGAATTTGTAAATTCCTCTGGAACTCACGGTAGAAGCTGTTTCTGAGCCAAGCAAGAATCCTTGAGGGAATGCTTTAAAGGCATCGTCATAAAGCTTGGTTCTATAGTTTAAACCTGGAATATCTAGTATGGCTCCAAACCCATTTTGAATGGTGGCTTTTACTTGATCCATCCCAACGGTTACTGGACGGGTAGGGTCTTCTCTGTGAAAAATCTCTTGCAACCATTTGGCGCGTTTTACGCCTTCTGCATAATGTTGATCAGGTACTTCATTACCAGAACTCCACATAACAATACAGGGATGGTTTCTAGTAGCATGTACCATATTCACCACGTCTTTTTCTGCATCGGTATTAAAATATCGCGCATAGCCATTTTTTACTTTTGGCTTGGCCCACTCGTCAAATGTTTCTGCTAAGAACAGAAAACCCATTTCATCACAAAGATCCAATTGCTCCTGCGATGGCATATTGTGTGAACTCCTAATTGCATCGCAACCCATGTCTTTTAAAATGCTCAGTTGTCTGCGAAGTGCAGCAATATTAATGGCTGCTCCCAAGGGTCCAAGATCATGGTGCAAACAAACACCTTTAAATTTTCTGATTTGTCCGTTCAAACTAAAACCTGTGCTTGGTAAATAACTAATTTGACGAATCCCAAACCTGCTGTTTAGTTGATCTTTTAATTGACCCTTTACATAGACCCTTGAAATGGCTTTGTAGAGATAGGGGGTTTCTGGGCTCCAGAGGTTTGGATTTTTTACTGCAAGATCCTGTTCAAATTCATTACCAAATTTGGTATCGGCAGTATCTATGGAAACACGTTTGTTATTGGCGTCAAGAATTTCAGTGACCAATTGCAGGTCCTTACCTGCGGTCTTAGTTTTGATTTTAACCTTGGCTAGTTCTGTTGAAATAAAAGGAGTTGTGATATAGGTACCCCATTGTTCAATGCCTACTTCGTTTTTGATTTCAATGCGCACATTTCTATATAATCCAGCACCGGGATACCATCTGGAAGATTCACTCACATTATTCAAATGAACAGCCAATACATTTTTTCCGTTGGATGCTAACTGATTGGTAATGTCTAAATAGAAATAATTATAACCATAATTCCATTCACCTACTTTTTGTCCATTCAAATAAACCCTTGGTTCACTCATGGCACCATCAAAAAGAATGATGGCTTTTTCACCTTTCTTTAGTGGCGCTAATTCAACTGTTTTTCTATACCATCCTTCTCCTATATAAGGTAGGGCACCTGTTCTGCCTGTTTTCTCGCTGGCTTGTTTTTCTCCATTCTGTGTAATGGCCACTACTTGTTTGTCTATCTCTTTGTCAAAGGGTCCGTTAATGGCCCAATCATGGGGCACAGCAACCGTTTGCCAATCCTTGTCATTAAAATTGGTTTGGAATGCTTGAGGATTGTTTCCCTTGGCAAATTTCCAACCTTCTTTGAGTGCTATAACGGTTCTGGTCTGGGAGTTGGCTACTTGCAAAAGCAATAACTGAAGCAAAATGGCAGCGCAAAATCTGAGTGGCATGTGACATCAATTTAGTCCTGAAATGTACTAAAATAGGAGCAGTTAACTGTCCTGTATCTCTATCTTAAAAACAATGCCTTTATGCGGTCAACTAATTAACCCGATATTTTTCTCATTAGGGTTTCTAAGGGTCCGTTTTTAAATTTTTTAAACCAAACTATACTGAATAGAATACTCAGTAAATAGTAAAGAACAGCATAACCAAGAATATAGATAGCTTCAGTAGGCTTTTCGTCTTCTAATAATCCGGTGTATTGTTTTCCTGTTATGATTGATAAAATAATCATGCCGAATGTGAGGTGGCTCAAATAATGGGTTAAAGTCATTTGACCAGTTTTTTGTAATGCTAGGATCACTTGGTTTGTTGCAAATTTTTCTCCAAGAACCATACAAATGGGTATGACCATTAAGGCAAAGCCCATGGTAACCAATACAAAGGGTAGATAGGGAGGAAAATATTCTGCCATAATATAGTTGGTCCAAAAGGCATCAAAGAATTGTTGTTTGGCTACTAAGCGGAGACACTGGATTAGGCTAAATATAATTAAGCCTACAATGAAAATTTGTTGTTTGGTTTTCTTTTCATGCCAATTCAATCGGCCCAGCCACATACCCAAAAGAAAATAAGAAATCCAAGGAAATATGCTATTCCAACCATTGTATAGACTGTTTCTTAAAAAGCCCAGAGGCGTCCAAAAATCAAGATATTGGTAAGTTGTAAAATCCCAACCCGTTTGTATGGGAATGATATTGAGTAGTAAATGGAAAACAATTACTGCTAATATTGCGGCTATTAGAAAGTAACGTTTAGGAACAAATAATAGAAAGGCAGTCACGTGCATATAACCGCCATAAAAATGTAGAATATCGCCAGACCACCAATTAAATAGTAACAATCCCATGGCAAATAGAAACCAAGAACGTTTTAGGATTTTTGATTTGAGGGCGGACTTTTCTTCAAGACTATAATCCTTTCTATTAGTCATTAAGGAAAGTCCCATGCCTGCGCATATAATAAATATGGCGGTACTATTTCCTGTGAAAATGTTTAGAAAATGACCAACAGGGTCTGTTGGAGTCATTACGGAACCAAAGGAAAAATTAAAATTGACAATGAACATGCCAAATATGGCATAAGCCCTAGCCAAATCAAAACCTATAATTCTATGTTTCATGAATACAGTCAATAGTTACTGAAGGATTGCGTAACTAAAATTAACGGTATTAATTTAATCTAACTGTTGGTTTAGATTTTATCCTTTCTACGCTGTTGGTCCATCATGACTTCTGAAACAGCGTCTTCTGCGTTGGGGTCAATCAGTTTTTCATCTTTCTTATTCTTCCTATAGAGTATTAAAACAACTACTAAAGCTAAACTGCTGAAAATAATGATTGCAATAATGTTGGCCATAACACTGGTTTTAATTTATTCAAACTAATATTAATCATCATCGTCTTTGTCAATGACATTGATGGGGGAATTGACTATTTCAGTATGTCTGATTTGCCCTCCTAAATATCCTGTTCTTGCTACTAGTCCAAAACTGATCATCGAAAATAGTAAAACTACAAAAGCTACTGAACTTGCTAAGTTTGACTTCCTATAGGTTAGTATACAACCAATAAGCGCTGTTGCCCCAAGAATAATCAGTGCTATTAAAGCATATAAAGCTATCTCTTCGTGTTGCTTAATACTTGAATCAATGACTCCAGGGAGTTTTTCAACAGTTTCTTCTGCTGCTTCACCTGTTAGGTAAGCTATGCCGGCACCAATAGCAGAAAGGATTAAAATGTAATATGCTGCAATATTGGTTTGCATACTTTTTGTGCCAATGCCATGCGCCAAAACAAGACCGCCTAAAATTGACCCAAAGATGGGTAAGTGCGTGATGAGTAAGTGAATATGTGTCTGATTCATGATTAGATTATTGGAAAACAATGAATTTGTCTCTACTGGTTAGTGAAAAGTCACAATGTTTAGGGGCTTCCGTATAAGTGTTGCCACAATCTGGACAAACCATGTATTTGGGAGGCAAACTCATCAGCGTATTACTATTCAGATCACCTAATGCTTTTTCAAAAAAGACCTTGTGTTTTTGTTCAGTTTTCATAGCGTAAGTAAGACTAAGAAAGGCAGTTTGATTTCCAGCTATTTCAGCAGTTTTCAAAAAATCTGGATACATGATTTTGGCTTCATAAGCTTCACCATTAATATCATCTGACAAATTCTCTTTGGTAGATTTTACTTTGAATTCTGGTACAATCACTGCTGCAATTCCACCAGCCTCTTCAATGACTTCTTTATGATTGGTGGCATGAATGTTTTCCGCAGCAGAAACGGCATTATATAACAAAGCAATATTGTGAAAACCTTCTTCTTCGGCTTTTTTTGAAAAAGCTTCATATTTAGCAGTTGCCGTCTTTTCTCCTTTGTAGGCAGACTGCATATTCTCAATGGTTTTTACGCCCGCTTCTGTATGTTCTTTTGTGGTAATTTCTTTTACGGGTTCTTTTGTATCGCAAGAACTGATGATCAAACAACCTGTCCAAAACAGAATCCTGTTGTATCTAAAAGCAGTATTTATCATGTAATTGTGTTTTTGTTAGACTAGGATTAACAAAGCTAGATGCATACCTAGATTTAGTCTCTACACAATTTGTCAATAAACTTGAGTAATTCACAGATGTAGATTCATTGCAAACTTGTAACCAACCTTACTATATTAGATAATGATGAATCTATTAATTCCAATTATTTTTTTACCTTTTACTATTGTTTTAAAATATGTGCCAACAGGCAATCTATTTCTTTGTATGGTAATTGTATATCCTGAAATATTCTTGGTCTGAGCTACTTTTTGACCTTGCATATTATAAATAATTAAATCGGCCTTATTTAGATATTGCTTTGACTCAATAGTAGCATAGTTGGTGAATGGATTTGGATATATTTTTAAATTTGTTATTGTATTTTCTGTTATTGCTAATGCCGTAGGAATTGTTATCCGCACATGCTTTTCATAGACTTTTATTTCTTGCTTAATAGTGTCATTTGTAAGCCATGCTAAATAGAAATTATTATTATCTATTTTATTGAATGAAGAAAATATTGATCCAAATCTATTATTAGAATAGGCCAATGTATCTAAACTAAAGCTGCCTACAGAACCCCAATTAGTTGAATAGGTAAACCAAACATCTTTTTTTGAATCATCAAATAAGGATGCTCCTATAGGTCTTTGTTCGTAAGAGATTCCTACAAAACCATTATTATTTGATTCCAAATGCGCAAATTGAGAAAGCTTATTGGTATTGCTAATTACAGACGGATTTGACCAAGAATTGCCAAAGTCTGTTGATCTTTGCAAATAAATTTGATTAGACCCATCATAAGCTAAGTATAGATAATGAGTTTTTGAATTCGCATCAAAAGAATATGAAAGATTAGGATCTTTTGTACTAGCAATTAATGTTGTGGTCGGTTGATTTGGTAATTGATTCCAATGTTTACCACCATCAAAGGAACTTCTAAACCAAACTTTTGATGGTAATGGATTTTCCTTCCAGGAACATAATATGGTATCACCTATAGCAATGATAGAAGGCCACAATCCCTGTTTACCAAGATTACTTAATGCTGTAGGGGTGGGTAAAAATGCACCTTGGCTATATACATTATGATATATGGTTGTATCAGTTGTTGATTCCTTTGACCAAACAAAATGAATTTTACCATTAGAAGCTGCAAATATAGAAGGTGCCGATACTTTGCCAATTGGTGAAACTGCTAATATTGAATTCCATGTATTTCCTTTATTAACTGTATACCTAGCTTTTATTGTAGCATTTGCAATTCCCTCTTTCCAGCAAACCCAAATGGTATCATTATTAAGGGCTAAAGTGGCTGATTGTAAATTTGCTCCAATATATACTGTTTTTTTTGTCCATATTCCTGCATTTTGAACATTTAGGAAAATTGTATCGGAATTATAATAAACTATATAACGGTCTGAAACATTTTTGCCCGCCATTAATTTAGTATTATTGAAACTGAATAATATGTTAGATCTTTCAGTAGAAACAAGCGAAATACTGTCAATAATAACTTGGCTCTTAATTGTATGGATAAATAGAAAAGAGAAAATAAATATTAAGGGGAATATTTTTTTCATTTTATTATTTGTATCTCAGTTTTGACAATCTGTAATAATGTAAGTTTAATTCAAATAACACCAAAGTTATTTTTCTTAATTAACTGGCATTTTTTTATTTATTAATAACGGCATTAATTTTTTGCCATAACTCATTGTCAAAACCAGATACCGCAAAATTTGGATTAGCCGGATCAGATGCATTTCCCATTCTAATCACCACCATATTTTTGCTTGGGATAACATAGATCCGTTGGTCTTCTGCACCCATTGCTGCAAACATATCCGCGGGAGCATTTGGAACTAGGGAACCTGGAAATACCGTTTGAGCGCCGGGCACCATGTATTTTGCTTTTCCATTTAGCCACCAGAGATATCCATAAGAAGGATTAATTGTTTGAGAAGAACTGGTACTTTCATTAAAATAGGGTTCATTCAAAATTTGTTCATTATTCCACTTGCCCTTATTTAGTGCTAGGATTCCAAATCTTGCCATGCTTCTGGTACTGCTATGATATATTTTAAAGATGAGTCCATTATTCCAAAACCCATCCATACCAATTTTTGATTTCAATTTTGTATTGAAATAGGTTTCAAAATCCTGTTTGCTGGCTGAAGCAACTACATCCATTAGTTTTTGAAATACATTATGATAAGACCACCTGCTACCGGCATCTGCCAAATAAGTAAGGTTTTGCTTGATGATTAATTCACTACCGTCATCAATTCCAGATGTCATTGTGAGCAAGTGTTTAGAACTGATTAAATTTTCTTTATCAAGGGGTTCACTTGTCCAACCAGTTCCTATGTATTGAGAAACTTTATTATTGATATTTAATAATCCCTCTTGTTGTGCAATCCCTGTGGTACTAGCAACAAGTGTTTTACCTGCACTATTCCATTGCCAAGAAGCTGTTGAACTATGCCCATTAAAATATTCCTCCATCACAATCCTGCCATTTACCAAGATCATAAATGACTTAGTATTTTTCTGAGTCAAATAGGACTTTAATGCGGTTGCAGCCGATTGATTCCAACCCAAACTTTCCAATGATTTGGTTTCCCAATTGGCATCAGTATTTGAAGGAAAATACATGGTTGCTCCCGTATCAGAAGGAGGGATATTGTTTTTTTTGCATCCGCATACAAAAAAGAAGACAACTGCGGCTATTAAGAGGATATTGGATTTTCGCATTAGTCAATTTTAGCTATGACTATGATTTACATATCAAGTTTAAAAGCCATCCAATAAATGTTGGATTTTCGGTAAGTTGGACCAATAGTGCTATTTGAATTACCTAAACCCAAATGGTTACTTGAACAATTTTATCAATTAATAATTGTTCTTTTTTCCTGATTTCAGCTTTTAAAGGAAGTAGATAGGCATTGCGTTTGGTATCAAACCAGATAGCTGTTTTCCATTCAGTACCACCAATTTTGGCAACTGCCTTTAATCGGCCCCAGCCTTCTTCATCCATTTTAAAAACCGTTCTAATTTCATTTGACAATTGAACAGGTAATGAAACAAAATACCATCCACCAGGTCCAGCATGTTGCCAAGGTTTTGCTGAAAATTGGTATTGGACGCCTTTTTGTTGCATGAATTTTGCTAATTACTTTCTATTGTCTTGATAAATTTAGCAGGAACCCCACCAAATATGCAATTATCAGGAACGTCTTTATTAACTATCGCGCCAGCCGCAACAATGGAATTTTCTCCAATAGTTACACCGGGTAAAATGGTTGATCCTGCTCCAATCCAGGCATTCTTTTTAATTAGAATGGCACCTAATACCAATGACTTTCTTTGCGTTGGGTCTACGGGATGATTCTCTGTAACAAGGTTTACGCGTGGTCCAATGAGTACATTATCTTCTATGGTAATACCCCCTAGATCCAAAAAGCTGCAGGCGTGGTTGATGAATACATTTTTTCCAATCCAAGTGTGCTTGCCAAAGTTAGTATGGAAGGGGATAAAGATGGTGGTGCTTTGGTCAATCTCTTTGCCAATGATTTCGCTAATGCGATTTCTGCTTTCAGCAATAGAGGTTGAAGTATTCAACAATGCAGAACGTTGTATGGTTTGCGCAACAGCATCCCATAATAAATTCAATTGAGGATGATCATTGGGAATTAATCCACCTGCAAGCATTTGTTCAAAAAGATCCATATTCAATTATTTAATCATCAAGTTCTCTAATATGTTATCAACGAAGAATTTTCTCCATCTTTTTACCCTTAGCTAATTCGTCTACCAATTTGTCTAAGTAACGAACCCGTTTCATCATAGTGTCTTCAATCTCCTCAATTCTATATCCACAAATGACACCAGTAATGAGGTGTGCATTGGGATGCATTTTTGCTTCTTGAAAGAAAGTTTCAAAATTCATTTTTTCACTATTGATTTTCTCTATTGCGTTCTCATTGTACCCTGTTAACCATTCTATCACCTGATGTAACTCTGCTTTGGTTCTGCCTTTTTTCTCCACTTTTGTGATATAGTGTGGATAGACCGATGCAAAACTCATTTTTGCAACTCGTTGAATTTGGGCTGTTGAAATCTCCATGTAATAAGCAATAATTATTGTCTGTATTGATTTGCTTTAATGTTATCTGCCGCTAGTTTAACGGTTTCTTCTATTCGCTTTAGTCTGGTTTCCGCTTTTTTAGCATTTAGAATCCATTCTAAAATACCCCTTCTAGAGGAGGGTGAAAAAGCGAGAAAGTAGTTTAAGGCTTTTTTGTTTTTATTGAGCAGCAATTGTAAGTCATCCGGAATAACTAAATTCTGTACATCTACCAATGCTTCCCAAGTACCGGTCTGTTTTGCAAGGTCAATCATTTTTTGACCACGCTCTGTTATCAAACCTAGTGCTGTTAATTTTTCAACGCGTTCTCTATTAGACTTACTCCAATTGCTCTTGGGCTTTCTAATAGAAAAATATTGGAAACTACTTTCTGCATCTCTTTTTTTAGCAATGCTATCAATCCAGCCAAAGCATAGGGCTTCTTCTACAGCTTCTTCATATTTACAACTACTTGTGGCACTTTTTTTATTGTAAATAATCAACCAAACGGATTTTTCTGATTGGTGATTTTTCTCCAACCATTTTCTCCATTCCTTGCGAGACTTAGCGTAGTATTGTTTGACTTCTGAAATAGGATATTTTTCAGAAAAAATAGAGAATAATTACTGGAATACCAAATTTCCGCCCTTCTTCAAATCATGATAATTAATGGAAGTATGGATGGCCTTTTCATTGAATTTGGTATGACCTTGATGATGGTTGAGTTGATTGGTAATATGAAGCGTTTTCTGATTTGTTAATCGCAGCTGCGCATTTGCAACCTGCGGCATTCCCAAAACAAAATCACCCATGACCGGATTTATAGGATAAAAGCCCAGTGTGGCAAAAATATACCAAGCACTCATTTGACCACAATCATCATTGCCAATCATCCCGGATGGACTAGCACTATAAAACTGCTGATAGATTTGTTGAATTAGGTCCTTTCCTTTTTGAGGCTTTTCAGAAAATGCATACAAATAGGCTATATGGTGGCTAGGTTCATTGCCGTGGGCATATTGACCAATCATGGCTTCCTGTCCTAAATGTTTATTGGGATCCAAGCTTTTGATACTAAAAAAACTATCTAATTGTTCTGTTAGCCCTTTCTTCCCTTTTAGTAATTGGGTCACTCCTTTGAGATCATATTGTGCGGGTGTCCAAAAATATTGCCAAGCATTGGCTTCTGTATAATCACCTGGATTGTTCATGGGTGAAGTAGCCATTAAAGGATTGAACGGTTCTCTCCAATGACCTTTGCTGTCTTTACCCCGCATTTGCTTGGTGCTTGAATCAAACAAATTTTTATAAAAGCTGGCGCGATGGTAATATTTGTTAGCCAATGCTTTTTCCCCCATTTTCTCGGCCATCAATGCAATGCAGTAGTCATCTACCCCATGTTCTAAGGTTCTTGAAACAGCTTCATTGTCTAAACTATCAAATGGGTAATAGCCGTATTTTTCTAACAAGCTCCAATTGCTGTTGATATGATTGACAGTAGTGGATTGTATCATTTGATCCAGGGCAGAGTTTGCATCAAATCCTTTAAAACCCTTCATATAAGCATCAACAATCACTGGAATAGCGTGGTTGCCAATCATACAATAATTATCCTGACCCCAGGCCGTCCAAATTGGTAGAAAACCGGCGGCCTTGCTATGTTCTATTAATGTGTTTACAATACCATTAACCCGTTCTGGAGCAATCAAAGTGTATAAAGGATTTGCTGCCCGATAGGTATCCCAAAGAGACAATGTTGAATAGTACTCCCCATTTTTTGCTATTCGAATGGAATCATCTGCGCCTCTATACTTTCCATCCACATCAGCTATATTGGATGGTTGTATAAACAATCGATATAGGCAGGAATAAAAAATGGTTTTCTGTGTATTATCAGCATCTATCACAATCCTATTTAAATAACTATTCCAAATCTGTTTGGCTTTGTTAACCGTCTTTGTAAAATCCCAGTTGGGTAATTCTTTGTTTAAATTCTGTATCGCGCCAGCTACACTAACTGTTGATAGGGAAATCTTTGTTTCAAGGATTTGATTCTTCAAATCAAATTGCAACACATATCTAGGAGCTGCTTCCTTGGCCTTTCTTTCTAATAAGGTAGCTTGACTAAAAGGGTGGTTAAAGACAATGGTAAAAAAGTATTTTCTATTCACCCAATTCTTGGTATGGCAATATCCGCTAATGGTATTATTTCCCTCAATTTGTACATTGCTTTCCAAGACCAGTGAATCCGTGATAAAACGTAGCCCGTGTTGCAAGTCTACCAATAGGTATCCAGTATTGGTAGGATAAGTATATTGGTGGTAAGCCACCCTTTCTGTACAAGTCAATGCAACATTTACTTTGTTCTTTAGTGTTACTGCATAATAACCTGGAGAAGCTTTTTCTGTTTCTTTAATATAAGATTCACCAAAGTTTTCTTTTTTATCAACTGTAAAAGGTTGTAGCAAAATGTCTCCAAATTCACTGATACCTGTTCCATTAGCCCTTGTTTGAGAGAACCCAGCAATCATGCTGTCTTGGTATTGATAGCCGCTGGTATAGTCCCAACCCTGATTAACATTGTCTGGGCCAGGTTGTACCATGCCAAAAGGCAAACAAGGTCCTGGAAAGGAATGCCCTGTTCCGTCTGTACCAATAAAAGTTGACACATATTGGGTATAATCAATTTGTCTTTCTTCCTTGAAAGAAAAGAAGCAGACAACCATGAACAATACTAGAAAATAGCTCAGTCTTTTCATGGAATCATTTTAAAACTTACTTGTCTTAGAATGGTTCTTGCCATTGGTTTCAACATCAATTGCTCTTGCTTTCCAGTACTTGGATTCACCACCCAAACAGAGCAGCTATTATTTGGCATTGATGCATACTGACCTTTTGCATATTGGTAAGCAATGGGTTGAATGGCTTGATAGGTTGATTCATGTAAACCTGCAATAGGGTAGGTTTTTGTAATCTGTTGACTGGCATTAATTTCATGACAGAGTACTAAGGGGCCTTTTTGAAAATAGACTTCATTGTCTGCGGTAATTTTTTTACTTATTTCTGATGTAAAATCAATTACTAGTTTGGTGGATAAATTCCAGACTTGATCAAACACCAAATAGCCATTTAGTTCTTTATAGGGCAAGGAAGATCTGACTGCAATGGCCCATTGTGGTTTTCTGATTTTTAGCGAAAACCGGATGGGGGTTTTGGCAGAAATTTGAAATGCAACACTGTTCTCAAATGGATATTCGGTGGTTTCTGTAATTGAGACAGCGGTATTTGATACAGTAGTATTTAAAACTGATGGCCCTAGTAAAGTAGCAACAAGACCTTGAGCGTCTTTCATCCACATATTTTGAATAAAGTACGGTACAATTCTGCCGGCATTGGGAATACAACATACAGCTGCTTCTTTGTGAACGGGTGAATACCGATACCTGGTTTGGTGTTTATCAGTAGTATCGCCATTATTGCCACCTGTTAATTGAAAGCTATTGTCTTGTTTTAAATAACAGATGGCACTTTCTGTTGGGTGTGTATTGCCAAGAGCGGCATTAAAAAACAGGTGTTCTGCTTTTTCTGCATACAGATTGTCTCCAGATTTTTCCAATAAATCAATCCAGCCAATCATTAATTCGTGCAGGGAACAAAACTCATAACCCAATAATCCATTTCCAGTTCTTCCTCCAATAAATTCATCACTAACAGGGCCTCCAGAAGCAGTAGTAACCTTTTCTATTTTTTTCAAAAAACTGTATAAAGCCATTTTAAGCGCCGGATTACCTGAAGCATAGTAGGCTGCCAAAACGGAACGGAGGTGTTCATAAGTGTGAACGCCATGGCCCATTAATGATTTTTTTGGGTCTAATAATTTAGCATATTGTGCATCTTCATTAATTATCAGATTTGAAAAGTCTTTATATAGAAACAAGCAATAATCTAGGTATTGATTTTTTCTAGTGATTTTAGCCAATTGTTCTAATACATCTGTAAAAGCCAATCCATGTGTTAAACCGCCGGCATTTGGGTTGATGGTATAAAAAGGTCTGGATTGATTAATTGGATAGGCTTTCAAAACATTATCAACCGCTCTTACTATGGCAGATAATACTTGCGGATCTTTTTTGTATTCGTACCATCCCAATAATGCTCTGAACAAAGTAGTTTTTGCCCATAACTCCCCATTTTCATTGTCAAATTTGTACCTCAATTCCGGGTCATAGATGCCTAGGTAACCGTCTTTGTCTTGGGTAGCTAATAAGGCATTGACAATTTTTTCTGCTTTTTTAATATGTTGCTGATCTTTCAATAAGATGCCTGTTCTAATATAACCGTCTAACCAATTGCACTGTGTTTCACTATTCCACCAAAGAAATTGTACCTGCCAATCGCCCTCTGCAGAAATGGCACCAAGGTTTTTGCTTTTTACTTGTTTGCTTAGCCTTTTAGTACCGTATATGTCATCGTTTAAAATCAAGTCAGGAACCAAACTATCTAAATGCCCAGTAAAACCGTTTAAGTTTTTTTGCAATTCCATTTTCAACCAACCGCTTGGTTGTATATCATTGAATGGAATGGTTTGCAGCGCTGGTGGAATGGATTTGATTTTCTGAAATGGATCTTTATTATTGCTTTGGGAAAACACTTTGTTTTTTATCTGTAAAAAGCAAATGGTTAAAAGACCAAGTAAAAAGTATTTTTTGGGGTGTTCCATATTAATTGATAAACCAGTTTTTCTCAAGTATGTTTTTGATATAGGTGTTGTTGTCCCATTGAATACTCAAAGGCAATTTGGTATAAGGTGCTTGTGGCATATAGGGGAAAGGACCATGTTCGGGGGTAATGGTAAAACTGTTCCAACCCAGTGCTTCTTTTTTGATAATAATTTCTTGCCACCAAGAAGCAAACGAAATAAAATGATTTTGCCATTCAGGTGCAGCTGGGTCATTTACCTGCGGTCCTTGTTCATGACCAATCCTTGCATGAATATGGGATACATGCGGAATAATTTGTTGAACTATTTCTTCTTGATCTTGTAGCAGACTTTCTGAAACAGTACAGAAATGAGAAAAGTCACCAGCAAGTTCCATCTCAGGAAATTTCTTAAAATAGGGTAATAGGCTAGCCGCATGAAATGAGAACCTTCCTCTATGTGTTTCATGCAAAACGCGCACATTCTTTTTAATACTAAAATTTAAACAGGCTTCAATTACCCTGCAGTTATCATCAAAAGAATAGTAATCTTTTCCGGTATGTGAGTTTATAAAGCTTGGTTGAAATGCAGTCAGCTCAGTTAAGGATTGCTCCATTTTCTTGATATAGGCATCTACCGTTTCATTTTCGGGAGCTGTAAGCTGTTGCAATATGAACACAAAGTCTTTATTCCTACTTAATTGATCTTCCATTTTAGGAATAAAATTCTTTGTAAAGTCACTTGTGAGTGGAGGAAGGTTAATTTCTATTCCATCATAATTTGCAGACAAGACCTTCTCTACAAAAGCTTCAGCACTATCATTTTCTGAACCCCAATGAGGGCAGATATATTTTATGTTCATAAGATTAATATTGGAAAATGATGGGGTTTAAATGACTGTCAATTTCTTGATCCACTACTGCCCCGGGGCACCAAGTTTCCCAATCAACTATTTGATTTTTATTTTCAGGTTGCTTTAGCTTCATTGCTTTATCCATGTAAATGGCGGTAAAGACTTTTCTAGTGGAAGAAGTACTGTTTGCCCCTGCCCTATGAAAGACCCATCCTGAATGAAAACTTATTTCTCCAATATCAAAAGGTTCAATCACGTGCTTAAAATCAGTAACCCTTAGTTTTTGTTGTATCAGGGTTTCACTATCATCACCAATTTCTAAATCCCTTCCATCCACTATTTCATGGCTACCTGCACTAAATTCTAAAGGACCCATTTCTAATGGAGTTGCTTGTAGTGGAATCCAAACGGTAATAGTCTTGTCAGATGCCAATGGCCAATAATATTGATCTGCATGCCATGGGGTAATTCCGCCCCCACCTTCCTTAAACAATGCTTGGTCATGATAAAGACGAACACCTTTAGTTTGCATCAGGTCACTGGCAATTTTTCCAATTCTTTTGCTAAAAACCAATTCTTTGATCAACTCATCTTCACGCCATAAATTAAACAATTGCAAAAATGCCTTACCATAAGTACTTCTTTCTTCTAAAGGAGTTTCTACCTTATTTAGTTGCTTCACTACATCTGAGATAATGCCATTGAAATAATCAATGGTATCTTGATCAAAAACCTGTTTTAGTTTGATAAATCTATTTTGCTCATAAAAGGCAATTTGATCTTCTGTTAGTGGATAAGGTTGATTGAGTTGTTCTTTAATGGATTGTGGGATAGCCATAAAATTGTTTTTGCTAAAGTAGCCTTGAAGAACAGCATATTTTGACACAATAAAATCAATATTATACACTATATTGACATTTCTTAGGTTGAAAAGCATTTTATAGAATAATATAGTATGAAACCAAGGTTAGAACAGTTGGCACACTTGACTAGGGAGCGTTCCTTTATCTGTTATGAAATAAGGGTTCCTGCCTTTGAATTTTTGTGGCATTACCATCCTGAATACGAACTGACTTTGATTAGTAAGGGTTCTGGAACAAGATTGGTAGGAGACAGTTATCACAAATTTCAAGATGGTGATCTGGTCTTATTGCCTCCTTCTTTACCCCATACTTGGATTTCAGAAACAAATTCCAATGAATATTGTCAGGCAATTGTGATTCAGTTTTCAAAAACCTTTGTAGATCAATTATTGGGTTTTTCTGAGTTGAGTAGTATCTCAAAACTGTTTGAAAAATCGGCCAGAGGATTGGCATTTCATTATCCCAAAAATAATGATTTAATACAGCTGCTTCAAAAAATGATTCAAAGCAATGAAGTTGTTGGGTTTTCTAAATTTATTCAAGTATTAGATTTACTTGTCTCCAAAAAATCAACTGCCATATCCTCTTTGCATTATAAACCACTAAAAGGGAATGAAAACCAGCAAAGGATTAATCAAGTGTTTCAATATGTTCAAAATAATTTTAAAGAAACGGTCTCATTAGAGCAAGCAGCATCCATGATTCATTTGTCTGTTAGTGCTTTTTGCAAGTTTTTTAAAAGAACCAGCGGCAAAACTTTTTCAGATTATACCAATGAAATTAGAATAGCCTATGCTTGTCAAATGTTGATTGAGACAGATTTGTCTATCAGTGAAATAGCTGCAACTTCTGGGTTTGATTCCATGAGCTATTTTAATAGGGTCTTTTTAAAAAAGAAAAATATACAACCTGCTCAATTCAGAAAGTTGTAGCACCAGTTTATTGTCATAGCTGCTGAACAACTATTTAATACTCAATGCACCAGATGGACATTTCTTTACGGCGGCCTTAATCTCATCACTTGACGCGCCATCTAAATTAATCCAAGGATGCTGTTGTGGTTGAAATACGGAAGACAAATGCTTGACGCAGTTGGCAGAATGAATGCATTTACCTGATTGCCAAACCACGGTGATTTCACCATTTGAATATTCTTTAATTAGGTTCTTTTTGTCCATATTTGAAAATACAAAAAAGTCGGAACATTGGTTCCGACTCATGAATACTTTCCAATGATTTATTATCCAATAAACCGTTTGTCTTTTGCAATAAATTTTGCAAATGCTAGTAAGGCCCCGGTAACCATGATATTTCTAAAAAAGTTAACCATTTCCAGTTCTTTTTCTCTTTCAATATTGGCCGTCATAGCAGTTAGGTCTAATTCATGTCCCATCGCCCTAGGCAAGTGAACCAATAAGCCCATTAAAATCACATACAATGCCATCAAGCTATAAGCCAGTTTATCCATTTTGCCAATGACAGCACTAATAATGAATAACAGAATGCAAACCAGGGTAAAATAGTTCCAGAAATAGGGGAAGGGTAGATAGTCTGGAACAAAAGCAGCCCCCACTTCTGGTTTTCCTAGGTGTAATCCCACATACAATAAAAAAGACAAGGGGAAAATATATCTCCCAGCATTTAATAGTTTATCCATGATCTTAATTTTAAATACAGCATTTAGATGTTACAAGACCTAGTCAAATGAATACTGTTGGTCTGTTTTGTAAAAATGCCCCTAAAAAATTAAGTGATTGATGACAAAAGTCTACGTTTTAGAGCTTTGCTTTTAGTCTACTATAAACATCCTTATTAATGCCAAGATAGGAAGCAATTAATCTGCTAGACACCCTTGTCATTAGTGTAGGTCTAAATTCCATCAACCATTTTATTCGGTCTAAAGCCGATAATGCAACAAAACTATTCAGGCGGTTTACCGAATTGGTATAGGATATTTCCAAGATTTGTTTATACACTCTATCAAACTCTGGCACGGTCTCCACCATTTTTTGAAACCCCGCTCTGTCAATAGCTAATAAGTCAGTTGGTTCAATAGCTTTGATGTTTTCATTGGCAGGTTTGCCAGAACCAAAACTCATTAGTTCAGAACACCATGTGCCCTCTATGGCTATATCTCTTGTTGTTTCATTCATGTCTTGGTCATAGACAAATATTTGAAGACAACCTTTGGCAATAAAATATACCTGTTTACAAACTTCTCCCTGTTTTAGAAGAAATTCATTTCTTGCTACTTTTATTGGTTTGAATTCATTTAAAACAAGCTCTATATTTTCCAAATCCGCGCCAACCCTTTTAATGATATCTTGTTTTAGCAATTGAATCATAGTGCTATTTTAAAGGGGTCAAACTAACGCAGATTTGGGATACTTAGTTTATCTGTAAATATGATTTTTCCTTTTGCCCTTCCCGTATTGACCATTTCATCGGCTCCAGTAGATGGGCCTCCAATTCTTAAAACCGCATCACAATGGTCAATCAATTGAACAGCAATGGGATGAAAAATCTCATTAAAAATAGCATCGCCTACGGCTTTGGATCCAGCTGCTTCAATTAAAGGCAGTGCAAACCATTCTCCCAAAACTGGCATATGACCCATCCGGTATAATTCCAATGCCGTATCGGTCATGGCTTTTACATTGGCTTCTATTAATTCAGGTATATCATTGGTGCCAGAACGGTAGGGACCTGCAACTAAAATCAGTAAGGGTTTTGACATATTTTATTTTTTTGTTGTGGTCACTTCATACCCTTCCCATTTCCAAGGTATACATGTGTCTGCCAAAATTTTTTGTAACAAAGCTTGAAAAGTGAATTCGCCATTTTCACTATTGGTTAGAATGATAATTGAAATGTCTTTGTCTGGAAAATTGATATTGTAATTTCTCCATGAACCTCCATTACCCTCTTTAAAAAAGGCTTTGCCATAGGAACAATTAAATACCCCCCAGCCCAAGCCATAGGACAATTGAATCCCATCGTTTTCTGTAGTGGTTTCAAAACTAATAGGGGGGAACTGTGTTTTGGAATGAATAGCAATTTGAGGAGCTAACATTTCTTTTAAACCCTTTTTACTCAAACCCTTTTCTTGCATCACCTGTTCTACAAATCGGCTATAGTCTGCAATGGTAGTTACTAAAGACCCTCCAGCAACTGCCTCAGTTCGTTTTTTCTTTTGATCTATTAGACCATTGTTTAAATGGCCCACTGCCACATTCTCATCTCCAAAACTATCGTGCCAAACATAACCTGTCCTATTCATTCCCATTGGACCAAAAATTCTTTCTGTTGCCAATTTGTCAATGGGCTGATTGGTTATTTCTTCCAAAACCAATTGTAATAATTTAAAACCTTCTCCGCTATAGGCATATTTAGAACCGGGAGTAAAATAGATTTTCATGATACCCAAAGTATCTGGTTCTGAACTATTGGGATTAAACCATCGCACATTTGGTAAACCTGTGGTATGGCTCAAACACATTCTGGCTGTAATCAATTTCCATCTTGCATCTGTTTTTAAATCAGCAAAATAGTCATAATCTGAAATGTCTTTTTTTAAATACTGAAACAGCGGCTTATCTAAATCAAACACTTTTTCGTCCACTAATTGCATACATAAATAACCAAAAACAGCTTTGCTCAATGAAGCTCCGTATACAATACTAGCCGTATCTAATAATTGATTTTTAGGTTGATTCCTAAAACCGTAAGACTTTATAAATGCTGTTTTGTTTTTATTCAATATAGCCAAACTCAATCCTTGAATATGGTGTTCCTGCATGAGTTCTTTGACCGTTTGGTCAATGGTGACAAAGGAAATAGAACTACCATCCAATCTTTTGATGGTTTGAGCTTTTGCAAAAGCAACGCCCAAAAGCAGGCTAATTAATAGCATTCTAGTTCTTAGCATTGATAATGTATTGATTTTTTATAAGCCTGGCTCCTGATTTATGCAGGCTCCCAAAGTTCAATCTTATTTCCCTCTGCGTCTAGAATATGCACAAACTTGCCATAGTCATAAGTTTCCATTTCATCTAAAATGGTTACTCCTTCTTCTTTTAATTGAACAATCAATGCCTCCAAATCGTGCACACGATAGTTAATCATGAACTCCTTATTGGAAGGTTCAAAATACTTGGTTGTTTCTGAAAAAGCACTCCATTGGGTTGTTCCTTTTTTTTCTGGGTCAGCATCTTCTCTCCATTCAAAACTGGCTCCATAATCATTGGTATCAAAACCTAGATGAGTTTTGTACCACTCATTCATTGCTTTTGGATCTTTACACTTAAAGAAGACGCCGCCAATACCGGTTACTTTTTTCATGATATAGAGATTTTATTATTTAGTTGCAAGTTCCTGATGCATAAAACGTTTGGTTAACCATTTTCTAATAGGTAGGTCATAAAGTTTTAAAGCCAGGTAGGCAATGCCGATAGTAGCAATGATTAAGGGAATCCCCACTTTTACACCTAATTCTAAAGGCACTTTATTATTGGAAACCCAGGCGTAAAACATTAAAATAAAAGGGAAATGCGTAATGTAGAGCGGATAAGAAATATCGCCAAGGGCAATACAGCATTTTTCAATCAAAGGATGTTTGATTTTTCCAATGGCTCCTAGGTAAATGATTATTGGAAAGACCAAGGATAGAATCAATGATTCATATAGTCCATTGAGCCAAACATTGCTACGATCTCCCACCCTAGGCGATGCCAGCACCAAGATCAGCAAAATACTTGCTGCAAAAAAAGTATTTTTCTCTGTTTGAATCTTGACCAACCTTCTAAGTAACATGCCTGCCATATAGGGGAATAGTAGTCGAGTGAAGCCAATGGCCAATTGTTGAGGTTCTAAAGACCATCCTCCAATCAAATCACCAGCAGGACTTGTAATGGCCACATAATATAGATTAGCTCCTGCCAATGCTACCAATAAACCCAAAAACAGATTGGGTAATTTTCTTAAAACAAATGCGTGCAAAATATTGGCTAGGTATTCAAAGAACAAAGACCATGCTGGACCATTTAAGGGATGCATTTCATTCCAACCGCGAATATCCATAGTTGGGGGAATAGGAATTAAACTAAAACCAATCAGCATAACTATAATCAGGCTTGACACAGGAGTACCTGCAATTTTTGGGAAAACTGCAGATTGTTGATAATAAAAAAAGATGGCGCCCAAGGTCATTCCTAGTATAATCAATGGATGAAGCCGGATCAACCTTCTTTTAAAAAAATCTTTGATGGTCATGCTGCCCCATCTATCGTCATAGGCATGCGCCATTACATATCCAGAAAGCATAAAGAAAAAGTCCACAGCTAAATAGCCGTGGTTGATAATCAACTTATGGTAATCCCCAGCACAGAAAATTTCAAATGTATGCATGCTTACTACCATAATGGCGGCAATACCACGCAATGCGTCTAAAATCAGTAAATGCTTTTTAGAATCTGAAAAAGCGGATTGGGCTGCAATCATGTAACAAGCAATTTGACGGGGATCTAAAATAGTTTATTTGGCACTTTATTTTAAGTGATAAGCTTTTTCAATAAATTCAGAAACCTCTTTTCCTTTTTTATTTAAAACATTTAGTCGTTGCCTATATCCTAGTAAGTTAAACTTCCAAAAAAACCTACTTGCATATGCTTGGTTCAATAATTCTACACCATTTGTTGTTAATGGAACTGCTTCTGGATTGACTTTATTGAGTTCTATAAAATTGAATGTTTTATTAAATAGGTCATTATTTGCCGCAATGGAATTCATGTTGGTTTGAGTAACAGACATTAAACGAACAATCTGATCATATTCCATAATCTTATCAGAAACAGCTTTGTTTCTAATGAGTCTAAGAGACCCACTACTTTTTAATTGTTGTATGGTACGGTCATTTTGAGCAAAGTCAGGAAATCCAAGTGTCTGCAACCAAAGTTTATAAGCAGCGCTAGAATTTTGTTTAATTTCTGTGGAGGAGAGATGAGATAAAAGGCTATCTGTTCTAATTATCCTACTATTCATATCAATCAATAGCTTTTCAGTTTGACCAATATCTGCTTTAATATCTTCTACAATAGAATGAATGTATTCTTCTTCTCTATGATTCTCAATCATTTGTTCAAGCCTCCATTCGGCAAGAAAACCACAAAAAACGGCTAAGAATAACATTAGAAATTCCCTTAGGTATGATTTCCAATTCTTGGGTCCACTATGATGAGAATGGTGATGAACTTCCATTAAAACTATTTTTTCTTTTTAGAATAGATGTTTATTGTATTAGTAAACCTATAAACACTGTTTAAATTGAAGTTACTATAAAATGGAATATGTTTCTGATGTGTTAATTTATCTAAGGAGTAATTAATAATAATTGAATTTTTAATTCGAATTTTTCTTGAAAAAGTAAAAAACGTAGCTATTTTTTAATGACCTCGCTTAATTCTTTCAATTTGTTCCAGATGTCTCAAAATATGGTTTACATAAAATTGTAAAGCATCTCCCAATTTTAGTCTAATCCATGAAGAAATAGAAGTTTCAATTTTCACTTTGTTCAAACTTACTTTTTGAGCCTGATAAATTATCTGAAGTAACTGCTGTTGTTGGTTAAGAAATAAATCTATCACTCCTATATCTAATATTGTATTGATGGGATTTTTATCCTTAAATGTTTTCATCTTGTTCAGCTTGGTCTTTGGCAGCATGCTTTTTGAAAAATAATTACCCAAAATGCCAGGTTTGAACTCAGTTTCTGATGCACTATTGCTCTCTTGAATTTTTAATGCCATTTGTGGCAAATAAAATTGACCGTATAGATTCAGGTGTTCTATACATTCCAAAATATTCCAAGCATGGTCATTTTCTCTCCAAGTCAATTTGGAATTGTCAAGATGTTTTAATTTTTCCACTTCAATTATGGTTGATTCAACCTGTTTACTGATGTTATCAAGAAAAATTTCTGAGCGCATGATTTTGAATTTATCCTAGCAAAATTCAAGAAATCCAATTAGTTTATTCTTGATTCAAATCAAGACTTTTTTAGCCTAGACAGGGTTTCTGCACTCATCCTCAAATAGTTGGCAATATGTTTTAGCGGTATTTCTTGAAAAAGTTGCGGGCTTCTTTCTAAAACCCGGTGGTATCTTTTTTTTGGTGATGCAGTAAGAATATCAATTTCCCTTTCAAGTTGTTGGACAATTAATGATTCTAATATATTTGTCCAAAGCTGATGATTGGAATCAGTTTTTAAAAATGCTGATAGGTCTTTTTTATGAATCAGTTTTACCCTTGATTTTTTGATTGCTTGAATATAAAATTCAGTTGGTTTGCCAGTTAAAAAACTATCTAAGCAAGTAATTAAATTTCCCTGATAGCCAAATCTGATAGTCTGCTCCTCTTCTTGATCAACCACAAAAATCCGTAGACTGCCCGTTTCTATAAAATAGATATTGGTATCAATCAACCCTTTTTTTGAAAGAAATTCATTTCTTTCAACTGTAATTGCTTTGTTTGCCAATGCTATGATTGCTTGCATATGTTAGATTTAATACAAACTAAGCTGCCTATTTTTTCTTTTTGTAAATATCAGTATATGATTTGATAACATAGTTCCACCATACCATTTTTATAGGGGTTAACGGCTTTAAGATGCAATGACTGCGTTATATCCAATTGTTCAAAAAAGGGTTTGCCATCACCTAGTAAAATAGGTAAGATGGTCATGTGAATCTCTTGGGCCAGCTTTAATTGCAAAAAGGACTTGACAAGTGCTGGTCCTCCCACCACCCAAACATTTTGATAGTTGGGCTTTAAAATTTCCTCTACTAGATTTTCTAGCTGGCCATTATAAAATTGGATATTATTTCGATGATTGGGAAGGTATCTACTTGTCAATACATAGGTAGGTTTGTCACCATAGGCCCATCCATATTGCTTAGAAAGTTCCAAAGCCAATTCATAGGTTTTAGAACCCATCACATAACAATCAATGGTTTTCAAAAATGCTTCTGGATCTTGACCACTGACACCATTTTCATAATGGTCAGTTGTCTCAAACCAATCCACAGAATTGTCTTTTTTGGCAACCTTGCCGTCAAGACTGGCTACCATATGTATGGTGATTGAAAAAATTTCGGCACTCATTTTGAAAACAATTTTGAAATAATCAAGGTCAATTGATCTTGAAATTACTTTTTATCTTCTAAGCGTACAAAATCTAAATAAGCCAAATTGGCTCCTGTATTGTATTTCAGGGTTATTAGATTCAAACCCGCAACGGGGAAAACAATTTCCCCAATAGTGGCCTGAGTCCAATAATGCCAATTGCCTGTATCTTCTGGTAGCTTTAGTTTCACTGCTTCTTTTCCATTAAGCAACAGGGATGAATTATTGTCTTTATTGCCATATACAGTGATGATCTTGTATCGGCCAGGAGCTTTTACATTCACCGTATAATTGGCCCATTCATTGTCTGATTCCCAACCAATATAGAGTTGATTAACAGCCGGATCAACCTTATTAGGATGATTAAAATCGGCCCAATCCTTGGTATAAGAAATGTCTACACCTTCCTTCTCTCTAAAAAAAGCAATATAGGATGAGATCCCAGGTCTATGATGACTTCCATAATCATGCACTTCATGGTTTAATTTGGAACCTTCATTCTCAGGACTATTATCGTGATAAGCAATGCCCTCACCCCCAAGATCATAATAAGCCAATTCAACCCTGCCTGGTATTACTTGCGCACCCAGTTTGTAGTATTTGTCTTTAAAGGGTTTGCCCTTGTAGTCTTTTGGAATTTGAGCCAATGAAATTTGAGCATAACAAAGCATTCCCAATAGGTAAAAGCAAATTTGCAATTGATTTTTCATGGTCATGAACTTATTGTTTTTGTAATAAAAATTTTCCTCCCTTGCTGGTAATATAAATAGTGCCAGCATCTTTGTTTACAGTAAAAATTTGTTTTCCATTTGCAGATTGCACTAACCATTTACCCGGAGCCAAATCAGTGATCAATACCTGATAAGACTTTTTAGTATCGCCAAGGGAAAAGACAATTTCTCTTGACTGATTATTGGCCAAATTCAATGCCTGGGCTACTATTCTGTCTGCAATGCTAATAGCAATATAATCGCCATTGGCAGAAAAGCATTTGTCAATAGGCAACGACGTTTGAACAGGTTGAGCATCCATCACTTGAATCACATTTAAAAATTCATCTGAGAGCGCCGCTTTTTTGGGTGAAAGTTCTACCCGCCATTGACCTGCATCTTCTTGCGTAACCGTGCCCCAATTTTTTCCATCCACCCAATATTCTTTACCGGGCCCTCCTATTTTTTCAATTTGTTGATTTTCTTGACTAGGTAATAAAACCGTGTTGTGTAATCGTCCATTTCTACCATTTTGCGTGCTTTCAAAAGAAATGGTATTGGCTTGAATGGTTGGTTCGTTTTGTGAATGAAGCAACCAAGTTTTTTTAAATGTTGGTTGCGTGGAAACCACTTTGTCCAAAACAATTAATGCTCCAGGAACAGCAGCTTGTTTGAGATTGAGAAATACAAAACTTCTACAAACCGTATCGGCTTTAGCAGGATAAACAGCCACATTCTTTGGAATATTATAAGCTGCCGTCATATTCCCTTTTAGATAACTATAGTCTGGCTCATTTCCTTTTGCAATATCCACTGCCAATACCTGCGCCGATTTGCCCGCGTTCAACATTTCTTGGGTACTATCCCAAGCCCTGTTTTTGTAACTGAATTGTCCGCCATCTCTGGACTGCGCTTTAATATTAGAACCCTCATAAGGCGTGGGCTCATTGGGATCAAGTATCAATAGTGAATTATGTGCAATGGTTCTGGCATAATAATTTACATAGTTGGTTTTGCCCCACTCATTGTTGGGATCCTTACCCTGATAAATGCCAGCATCTAAAGCCAGATGTCCTTTATAATAAATGCCAAAATGCCCAATGTCTAAATGCGTATGGTTCTTGGCATTGTATTCTTTCATATTCATCAACACCACCATGGCATTGGAGGGTTGACCTTTTTTGTCTAGATCCCACTTGGTTCGTGCAATCATGATGCCTGACGGCGATGGAAAAAACCTGCTCAGCGGTAAATTGTCAAAAGACTTGGTTGGCAAAAATGGATTGTAATAAATAAAGGCCCTGGTGCATAATGCTTCTAGTTTATTCAAATGCAATTTGGCATAGGATTGTAAAAAGCCATCCTTTGAAAGGGTGGCGGCAATGGGCATGAATTCCAAGTATTCTTTACCCATGGTGATATTGTTGTGACAGTCTCCTTCAGGCATGCCGTCCATGTCTTTTTCCTGTGGAATATTGGCATAGAGATCTCTGTAAGTAACGGCTGCAATATTGCTGCTGTAAGGATGCATGCCAATCTTATCCATCAGAAAGGCCTGCAATATTTCATTGCCGTATCTCACATGAATATATTGGCTTCCCTGGTGATGCGTACCTGCTTCATACCATGGATTTCTAGATTTTGCAAAAGGTGCTATCTGCTCCTGATAGGCAAAGTCAAAAACTTCTTTTTCTTCATCATAGATAGCCAGACCCATGGCAAGAAAAACAGTTGGTGCATATTCGCCATAATGCCCAGACAAATATTGTTTGGGTGTGTTTTTAAAGATGCAGTATTCTGCCAAACAGCTCACTTGTTTCATGAGATTGATGAGATTGCTCTTGGTAGGAGCGTCTAGCAATACATAACACCAGTCATAGACCAAAGCTGCTGTGATGACCGCTTGATAGGCATGGGCATTTTGGTGGTAGCCCTTGGCAGAATGAATGGATCCCAAATATTTTTGGATCAGTTCAATGGAATATTTTCCAGCA
Source organism: Bacteroidota bacterium (assembly GCA_041164585.1). Classification (GTDB taxonomy): domain Bacteria; phylum Bacteroidota; class Bacteroidia; order Chitinophagales; family Chitinophagaceae; genus Sediminibacterium. The sequence goes on along the minus strand of JBEAPC010000216.1, from coordinate 3,393 downwards.
GCTTGCTCTTTTTCAGGAGCAAGCAGATAAGAAAAAGCAAGTGCCTCAATTTTCTGACGAATCTTTTCATCTGCCTCACCATTGGCGCTGATACCATCTGTCTGGAATTGCTTTTGTTGTAAATAGATTTGATACAAGAACTTGAAATCTGGATGCTGCAACTTTTGTCTTAAAAGCGGCAAGTCTTCTTTGGTAACTAGTACACGGGGATGAGAGGGGAGCTGTATAGGCTGATTATTTTGGGCAAAAAGAATGGTCCCAAAACAAACACAAGCAATGGTTAGAAGGTATTTCATGGAGCATAGTTACTCTTAAATTTATTCTAACAAAATTAGAATAGAAAATAAGGGTTAAAATATAGGCAGTATTGGGTGATAATGGCTTAGTCTAATTGTAAATGACAAGTATAAGGGGGTACTAATATTTGTAAGAAAGAGAGCTAAGTTTATAAAAATTTTGAAACTAATAATAGGTATTCTGTAAGTGGCTTGTTAATGCTTAGCTTAATTTTCAGAGCTAAAATATGCTAAGCAAAATTTGATGAGCCACTTTAATTTGATACCTTATATTAAAATCTTGTGGTCTGTTTTCAAACAAGCTTTTGCCGATTTTTTAGAGAAAAAAATCCTGAAACTTAGTGCTGCTTTGGCATTCTACACTATTTTTTCCCTGCCGGCAATGTTAATCATTATTATAGCTGTTAGCGATTTGTTTTATGGAAGGGATGCAGTTGAAGGAACTTTGTATTACCAGATTACAAATTTTGTTGGTTCAGATGCCGCACTGCAAATTCAACAAACCATCAAAAGCTCTGCATTATCGCACAAAAGCAATTTTGCTATGTTGGTTGGTATCGTCACTTTAATAATTGGTGCTACCAGTGTATTCAATGAAATACAGGACTCCATTAATTTTATTTGGCGATTAAAAGCAAAACCAATTAAGGGTAAAGGGGTTCTAAAAATGATTATTAATAGATTACTCTCTTTTTCAATAGTTGTGAGTCTGGGATTTTTATTATTGGTGTCTTTGATCATAAATGGGCTTTTAGATTTATTAGTACATAGACTTACCCTATTTTTTCCAATGCTTACTATTGTATTAGTAGATGTGATGAACTTGATATTGACTTTTGTAATTACCTCTTTATTATTCGGCTTAATTTTCAAAGTACTTCCTGATGCTCGCATTAAATGGAAACATGTAAGAGTTGGCACATTTATAACCGCTACTTTATTTATGGGAGGTAAGTTTCTAATCAGCTATTATCTAGGACAAAGCAGTTTATCTTCTATTTATGGAACTGCGGGAACAGCTATTATTATGTTGTTATGGGTTTACTATACAACAATGATCTTATACTTTGGAGCAGTTTTTACACATGTATATGCAGTTCAAACAGGATCAAACATCTATCCCAATAGTTATGCTGTAAACATTAAAGAAATTGAAATAGAATCAGTTAAAAGTATTCAACAACAGCCCCCAGCAAAGATTGTTTTAGAAGACCCTTTGCCAATAACTATTATAAAACAGTAGTGGCAGATTTGAAACCAATAATACATTTTTCAGCTAATCATCCTTACCATCTAATTTTTTAGGTAGAAATGTTTCAATTCTATTTAGCCTATTTGCTGATTGTTTGGCTGATTTCTTTCAAAAATCAACACTAGAAAGAAACCAATAATATAGGCACAAATATCAACCCACGAAAATGAAGTGCCAATGACGGTTGAAGCAATTCTGTTATTCTGCAAACCTAGCTTTTCAACAATATTCAAATATTGTAATCCTTCAATGATAAAAGAAATGATTAATACCCCAATTGCAGTTTTTTTAACTGGAAAGTTCAAAACCGCTTTCACGGAATAGTACATCAAGATCACCACCAACACATCACCTATATAGGGTCTGATAATTTGGTCATGCACATAAAGGGCAATCAAAACTTCCGTTACAAACAAAAGCAATGCAAATAAAAAATATTTCAGGTTGAATTTAAAGGGCATATTCTTGTTTTTCTTTTGAACTGTTAATTCAACCTTCAATTAGTCTTCTATGATAATTAATTTGACCTAAATGGTATGTTAAATGGGTAGTTAAATGAACCAACAAATATTCGGTTGTTGTTTTTTCGGTAAATACCAAAATGGGATATTCCTGATTTAAGTCTTCAATAGATAATTTGCTTAAACTTTCTTTTACAACTTCCATGGTCTGCATCAACCCATTCAATAATTCTTCTCTTTTCACAAATTTTGTTGAAAATTCCAAGTCCCTGTTTCTGACAAAATCTGTTTTTCCTAACTCTTTGCCAATATAAGTATTCAAATTACCTATTAGATGAAGGGTCAAATTTCCAGCAGAATTTGAAATACCCTTCTCTATTTTCCAAATAGTTGCTTCCTCCTTGTAAAGACTTATCTCAGTCATTAATCTGTTTAAGTCTCTTTCAAAAAGCTGTATGAGTTTGTCTATTAACATGGAGATATAGAATTAAAACAATCAAAAGTTAGTCATCCTTTCCCTTACCTTCTAAGATCTTTGGAAGAAAGGTCTCAATTCTATTGATTCTTGTAGCAGATTGTTTGGCCGATGAAAAGAAAAGCAAATAGGCTCTTTGTCTGCCTGGTGTTAGCTTATCAAAGGCGGTCTTAACTACTTTGTTTTGTAAGATGGTTTTAAATTCTTCTCGCATCTCAAATTCTTCCGTTTTTTTGAATGCTACTTTTTTACCTGACTTTTCAATGTCTATGGCTTCTTTTACATAAGCCAAGATGGTTGATTTTAATCCTTGAATTTCTGCCAGACTGGTAAATCGTAATTGTCTTCTATCCTGAACATTTTTAGTTTGTTGAATCAGGATTCCCTTTTTATCGGTCATCAAAACCCCTTTGAAAAAAAGGATAGCCGTATATTCTTTAAACGAATGAATCAACACTACATTATTTCCATTGACAGAATAGCTTGGATGCATCCATTTATAATCCTCTTCCAAGCCACATTCCATGATAATAGACCTGAGCAAGATCATTTCTTGTTTCCAGGTTTTGGCTTTATCTAAAAAGGTTTTTACTTGGGAATTCATTCAACTAAAGTTTAAATAAAATTACTAAACCTTTTTGGCAAGTAATTGGGCTCTTTCAGCTTCCCAATTCTTTTTCAATTGATCCTTGTTTTTTGAAATATCTGCCCGCAAGTCTTTTAGTTTGTTAATGGCATTTTGATATTTGTCTGGATAATTCAGTCTGGAAGAAAACTGGTAATCATTTTTTTCACAATATTCAATGGCCAATCCTAAAACATGGAGATAATTCTCGGGGTTAGATTGTAAATAGAGCAGTATTTTTTTGCTAGATACAGCTTTCATAGACTCCGCATTTTGCCAGTCTC
>JBEAPC010000215.1:0-4230 GCA_041164585.1 Bacteroidota bacterium | reverse complement strand
GGGTACAAACTTTTTCAACCTCATCCAACAAGTGGCTGGCCATAATAATGGTTTTGCCTTGATTGGCCAGTTCCCTAATCAGTTCTCTAATTTCGGCTATCCCCACAGGGTCCAAGCCATTAGTGGGTTCGTCAAACAACAACACATCTGGATTGCCCAATAAGGCTGCACCGATGGCTAGTCTTTGTTTCATTCCCAAACTATAGGTGCTAAACTTGCTATTTTTCCGTTCATACAATTTTACAATTTTTAGGGCCGTATCAATAGAAGCCGCATCGCCCCTGCCACTTATGGCCTGGGTGATTTTTAAATTGTCCGTTGCAGAGAGATAATGATAAAAATTGGGGGTTTCCAATAAGGAGCCAATTTGTTTGCGGGTGGCAGGAGATCCAGGATGCCCAAACCAAGCAAAACTACCAGAATCGGCCTTTAGAATGTCTAATATGATACTCAAAAGTGTGGTTTTGCCACTTCCATTTGGCCCCAATAATCCAAATACTGCCCCCTGTGGCACCTGGAAACTAACATTTTGCAATGCCTTAATGGGGCCATAGGATTTGGAAATTCCGTTGATGTTGAGCACTTCTTGCATAGTATAAATTGTAGGGTGAAGATAGAAACATACCTGAAAGTTGGCGTACCGTATAAAAAAATTTTCGTATTTTCTAATATCTGCCCCTATTTGAGCGTTATGTGTAAGCTACAACCAGCGATACTGGAAAATAGCGGTCAATTTGGGGCCCATAGACCAGTTGATCATCCGTTAACCGTTGATTGTACCCTAAGCTAAAAATGATCAATTATCATAAAATTCCTTATGTAAACATTGCTCCCGAGCAGTTTGAGGAGGAAATGGATAAGAATGGTACGTTCTATGCTAACGTAGCCATCTGGACCATGCTCTTCTCACTGCCGCTTTTCTGGGTGCTAGACCTGCTGTTTTCCAAACCACAGTGGGTAAACTACATGTTCCTAAGGGTGGTATGTTTTGCTGTTTCTTATTTGATCTACTGGTTTGGGAGCAAACAACGTTGGAACTATTTGCTTTCTCTGAATTTGATTGTGGCAGTGAACTTGGCTTTGGCTGCATTTTCCTGTGGTATTTTACCAGCCTCCGCTTCCATGCCATATTATATGTTGGCGTCAGTAATGGTGCTCTTGCTTAATACTACCATCTTCTGGAAACCCATTTATAGTATGATGCACGTAGGGCTTACCTATGTGATCATCCTTATATTGTATTCCATAACGGGTAGAGAGGATGGCTATGCGGGTTTGATTAGAAATGGGGGAGGCGTCTATTTTTTAATTTCTTCTTTCTCTTGTTTGATTGCCCATAACCGTTATCTAATTGTAAGAAGAGAGATTCAGAAAAACCTGATTATTGAAGAATCTAACAAACGATTGCTGGAACAAAATGAAATGATCAATGACCAACATCAGGTAATTGAAGAAGCCAATAGGCGTTTAAAACAATTAAGTGACTACAGGCAGAATACCTTGAATATCATGATCCATGACCTGAAAAACTTTATTGGATCCAACCAGATTTCTATTGACCTGATTAATAGAACTTCTTCAAACCTAACCATGGATCAGAAGGAGATTTTGAGTTATATTACCATGGGTAATGAAAAACTGCATTACCTGTCTCAAAAGCTATCAGATTCTGCTGACGCCGATACGGGTAAAGTAACGTTTAACCTAGAAGATTTTGATATTATTCCAGAAGTAGAAAAAGCAGCCATTAGTTTGGTAGATGCAGCAAGCATGAAGCAGATTAGTTTGCAAGTGAACCTGTCTCCAAATCCAATGGTGGTAAACCTAGACCGAATCTTTATCAGACATATTCTATTCAAGTTGTTAAGCAATGTTATCCGTTTTGTTCAAAAATCTACGGTCATTAGCATACATACTTCTGAATCAGAAAACTATTGTGTCATTGAATTTATCAATATGGGCAAACCCATTGGCATGGGACAACTCACAGAATATTTTAGCAAGTTACAGAATCCCAATAGCCATGATTCGGCCACTAACCAATCAGGTCTGGGCTTTTCTGTTTCTAAGAAAATGATTGAAGACATGGGTGGTGAACTCACCTATAATAGCAACGAAACCTATGGAAACTATTTTAAAATCAAGTTCAAACTGGCTTAGTATAAAATACAACGTTATGAAGCAAAGAATCCTACTCTCCGCCCTGTTCATGATGGCCTGCTCACTAGCATGGTCCCAGACCGTGCAAAGGACATTCGAAGACATGGGATACCGAGACCAATCCATCTACGGTATCACGGGATCTATCACCTACTTCGTGAAGGTGAAGCCTGATGACGATATGGAGAATAGTAAGCTGGTATTATATATCAGACCTTCTCAAGTGTTGAATCCCAACACTTCTACCATCACTATCTCTTTGAAAGATGCACCTGTGTATACCCAAAGGATTATTGGTCAGTCAATGGACTCTTTGATTACCATTATCTTGCCCATGAGTAAAAAATACGTGCAGCCAGACGGACGATTTGTGAAGTTGAAGATGGTGGTTAAAATGAGTATTGATGACCAGATCTGTAAGGATATTGATAACCCTGCCGTTTGGATCAACATTAGAAATACCTCTTATTTTGCTGCCAACAAACAGCCCTTTCTTTCTTACCAAAGAAGTATGAAAGAGACCATTCAAGAATTTGGAACCATTGCTACAGCTGCCAATTCTGACTTGGATGATGTATTAGCTGGTGGTATTTTATATTCTTTGGTAAAACAGAATAACAAGGAATTGAAAGTGGGTACCACTTTGTACAATAGTAATGATTCTTTGAACAATACCTTGGTAGTTGGTTTGCAAAACAAATTACCTGAAACCATCAAACGTCAATTGCCTGCTCTGAAAAAAGGAGAGGGTTTGATCATAGCTTTAGGGCCAGAGGGTAACCAAGTATTAGTGGTTACTGGTGCAGATCAAGAAGGGTACAAAAAAGCCATTAATGTACTGAGTAATTATACCATCTTAAATAGTACTTTCTCTCAAAAATTAATTGTTGATAATACCGTAGTTAAAACAGCCGAGAACAGCGTATTACCACAGGTATTGACCCTAGAACAATTGGGTATTCCTTCTGCATTGATGGAAGGGGTATTGGCTTTGAACACCAACTATCCGTTTAACCTAATTGATTACAATGCTATTCCTAAAAAACTAACCCTTCACTTAGAAGCATTGTTCTCAAAATTGCGCGAGAATGACCGTGGTTTCTTAAACGTATACTTAAATGACAACCTGGTGTATACCACGTCATTAGCAGATTTGAACAATTTCAATAATGATATTGACCTGCCGCCTTATTTGCTTACCAAGGTAAACTCATTGGTGGTAGAAATGCGTTTTCACCCTAGCAATAGTGTATGTAAAGACGGTTTTGCCAGCTTCTTTGGATTTATCAATAGCCGAACTTCTACCATTACATTCTCTGGTGAACAAGCAACTGAGTTCTACAACTTCTTTAACTATCCAGGAGAATTTAGAAAGCGCCCATTAAAAATCATGGTATCTCCTCAATTGAACCAACACACTACATCTGCAGTGGGTGAATTGATTTACCAAATTAACGCGGCATCATTGATGAATGCAGCTATGATCTTGCCACAATTGGTTCCTTCTGATAAAACTTCCATGAATGACTTGAAAGGATTTAATGTAATTGCACTCTTGCAAAGAGCAGATCCCTTTATCAAGAACTTTACCAATATGCCTATTCAGTTTAATAGAGACTTCCAGCTCTATAAAGACTTAGATGGAGAAACATCCTATTCCTTTAATGACTTCTCCAATTCTGGTATAGCACAGATTTTCCGGCAAGCCAATAGTACTATTTTGTTGGTGTCTTCTCTAGGAGATAGCACCCAAAAAGACGCCTTCCAAAGTGTGATCAAGAGCTTTGGTGGTCAGGCATCGGCCATTCAGAGTAATGTGTGTATTACTACTAGTGATGGTAAGAGTAGCTTCTTCTTCAAGTTAAGAGAAGACGAGAAACTAGTAACCTATAAAGGAGACAAGAATACCTTGTTAGAGCTTTGGGAGAAATACAAATACTTTATTTTAATCATCTTCCTGTTGCTGATTGTATTGAGCTTCTTCTTTGTTCGCAAGCGTGTTAAGAAGTCTCAGGAGATTGTATAATAAGATTGTTCCATTGCCGGTTTTAACTATCGGCAATGGAATTT